>PLXD01000136.1 GCA_003151295.1 Chitinophagaceae bacterium
GTTATCAGAAACTAACCTCTTAGTTATGTGTGGAATATCCGGTATAATCAGTGAAGCGAACAGGGATGACCTGCCGTCCCTGATACGCGCGGTCAATAATGCAATGGCGCACCGGGGGCCCGATGCGGATGGCTTTTTCGTCGAAGGGACGATCGCCCTGGGGCATCGCAGGTTATCCATCCTGGACCTTTCCACCTCCGCCAACCAACCCTTTACAGACCAATCCGGCAGGTATGTCATGGTCTTCAACGGGGAGATCTATAATTTTAAAGAGATCCGGGAGCAGATCCGGGAGTATTCATTTATCACTACCGGAGATACCGAAGTGGTGATCGCTGCCTATGCGAAATGGGGCATCTCCTTCCTGGACCTGCTGAAAGGAATGTTCGCCCTGGCGATCTGGGACCGGGTGGAAAAAACGCTTTTTTTGGCCCGCGATCGCTTCGGGGTCAAGCCCCTCTATTATTATAAAGACGGGGAGCGTCTCCTTTTCGCATCGGAGATCCGGGCGATACTGGCATCGGGCCTGGTGTCCAGGAAGGTCAACCGGGAAGCCCTGACCGGCTATCTCAAATACCAGTCCTTCACGGCGCCGGATACGATCGTTAAAGGGATCCTGCAGTTGCCTGCCGGCACCTGGATGCTTTACAGGAACGGACAGCTGGAGCAAAAAAAATATTGGGAGGTCTCCCGGACCCGGTCGGAGATCCCGGAGAAAGAGGCTCCTGCCATACAGGCCAAGGTAAAAGACCTGCTCTTTCATTCCGTGGAAAGAAGATTGGTGAGCGATGTCCCGTTAGGCGCTTTTTTATCGGGGGGTATCGATTCCAGCGCCGTAGTCGCCATTATGTCCCAGGTTGATAAAGAAGCCGTGAACGCGTTTACGCTCTCCTTTGAGGAAAAAGAATATGATGAAACGCCCTGGGCCGAACTGGTGGCCAAAAAATATAATGTCCGCCATACGAAGCTGTTGTTAACACCGGCCGATTTCCTGGAAAAATTACCGGAGGCGCTGAATGCGATGGATACCCCCAGCGGGGATGGCTTAAACACGTATGTCGTCTCCCAGGCCATTAAAAAGAGCGGGATCACGGTAGCGCTCTCCGGCATCGGCGGGGATGAGCTTTTCGCGGGTTACCCCCTGTTCGGCCAGTTCGCCAGCCTGAAAAGATGGGCAGGGGTCTTCGACCATACCCTGGCGCTCAGGAGGATGGGAGCGGCATTCCTGCCCCACGGAGATCAGAGGTCCGTGCGGATCCGGGAGCTGCTGAGAATGCCTACGGCCGATATATCGGGCGCCTATCCCTTATTCCGGCAGATACAGAATCTCCGGTCCCTGGAAGAATTGAAGGCCCCCGGATATAACGACGAAGGGACCCTGGAGAAAATATTGAACGAAGCCCAACCCGATATCGATCGATTCGAAACCTATAGCCAGGTCTCCATTGCCGACTATCTCGGGTATACGCAGTCCGTATTGCTGAAGGATACCGACCAGATGAGCATGGCTTCTTCGCTTGAAATACGCGAACCCTTCTTCGATCATGACCTGGTCGAATATGTGCTGAACGTCCCGGATCATTTCAAGGCGCCCACCTCGCCCACCCAGCCGAAACGCCTGCTCGTAGAGTCCCTCGGGGATCTGCTGCCCCCGGAGATCGTACAGCGCAGGAAACAGGGTTTCGTGATGCCCTTCGATCTCTGGATGAAGAACGAGCTGAAGGATTTCTGCGAACAGCGGATCTACCGGCTCGCCGCCCGCGGATATTTTTCGGAAGAGATCCTGGTCGACTTCTGGAAGAGATATCTTTCCGGCAAATCGAAGATCCGCTGGATGGACATCTGGATCTTCATCGTACTGGAATACTGGCTGGAGAAAAATGAAATGGAATAGTTGCAACTCCTGAAGACGATGGAAAGAAGGAAGACGATGGAAAAGAAAAAGATATTGCTGTTTGTCGATTGGTATGAGCCGGGTTACAAAGCCGGCGGCCCGATCCGGTCCTGCGTGAATTTTACCCGGTACATGAGACGGGATTACCGGGTCTATGTATTTACGACCGATAGGGACCTGGGTTCGGATAGCTCTTATGAAGGGATCCGCACGGATGCGTGGGTTAGCCCGGAGGAGGGCGTGGAAATATTTTACTGCTCCCCGCAGCAGCTTTCAGGGCGGCAAATTCGCGCGCAGATCGCCCGCATAGCCCCCGATTATATCTACCTGAACAGCATGTTCTCGAAATACTTCACCCTAGTGCCCCTGCTTGCAGGCTGGGGCCGGCCTCCCCGGTATAAGATCATCCTATCACCCCGGGGTATGCTTAAGGATAGCGCCCTGCAATTCAAGCCGGCGAAGAAAAAAATATACCTCCATCTTTTCCATTGGATGCGCTTTGACCGGCTCATTCATTTTCTTGCTGCCGATGCGACGGAACGGACAGACATCCGCCGGCATTTTGGAAAAGAGACGAGAGTCGAGGAGATACCCAATCTGCCGGGCGCCCTGCCCGATTATCCGGGCGCTGCCGAAAAAAAAAGCGGGGAATTATCCATGATCTTCGTAGGGCGCCTCCACCCGATCAAGAACCTGGATTATCTCCTGAAGATCCTGCGTTCTATTCCCGTTACGCTGAGCCTTTCAATCATCGGAAGTATAGAGGACAAATTATACTGGCAGCAATGCCAGGAGATTATAAAGGCCCTTCCCGCCAATATAACCGTTCAATACCTGGGTGAAATGGCCAATCACCAATTGCCGGCCATTATCAGCCGTCATCATATATTTGCGCTGCCCACGCGTGGCGAGAATTTTGGTCATGCCATATTCGAAGCCTTATCTTTGGGAAAACCCGTCCTGGTGAGCGACCAGACTCCCTGGCGGAACCTGGAGGAAGCGGGAGCCGGATGGGATGTTTCACTGGATGAGCCGGCGGCCTTTGAAAGATCGATACTCCAGGCGGCCGGGTGGGGGCAAGAGACTTATTCGATATGGTCACGGGCAGCTTTTGATCTTGCCCGCAAGCATATAGACAATACGAATGCACTCGAAAAATACAGGAAATTGTTCTCATGAACCCCGATCTCATGAACCAGGAACCAGGTAAAAGAGTTGCCAATGATACCTATGACAATGGCTGGTATCGCCGGCAGATCGGCGCCTCGAAAGCCAGGCAGGTCTGCTGGTATTTCGTGAATGCGATCTTTTTTATCAATCCCCTCAACCCGTCTTCCGGGCTTAAAAGATTTCTCTTGCGTATTTTTGGCGCAAAGATCGGCGCCGGTGTGGTTTTGAAACCGGGTATCAATATAAAATATCCCTGGAAACTGTCGATCGGCGATCATAGCTGGGTCGGAGAAAAAGTCTGGATCGATAATCTCGCTACGGTCACGATCGGGAAGAGCGTTTGCCTTTCGCAGGGCGCCCTTCTCCTGACGGGTAACCACGATTATACCAGTACGCGATTTGACCTGGTCGTAAAAGAAATTGTGTTGGGAGACGGGGTATGGATCGGGGCGAAAGCCCTGGTTTGCCCGGGCGTGGCCGCCGGATCGCATGCGGTGCTGGCTGCCGGGTCTGTCGCTACCGGCGAATTGGCTTCCTATACCATTTACCAGGGCAATCCCGCCGGGGCGATCCGGGAAAGGGTGATCCGGTGAGCTCCTTATTAAATTAAATGGAAGCCTTTAAGTCTATAAAAGCAACATGAAAATTTCTATTATTACAGCTTGCCGGAACAGCGGAGCTACCATCCGGGATACCCTGCATTCGATAGGCTGGCAGGACCATGCCTCCATAGAACATATCATCGTGGATGGGGGATCTACGGACGATACGCTGGAGATCGTATCCGGGTTCCCGCATATAGCCAGGGTCGTATCGGAAAAAGATAAAGGCATCTATGATGCCATGAACAAGGGCATAGGGATGGCGACGGGCGATGTGATCGGTATTCTCAACTCGGACGATATTTATACGGATACCCATACCCTTTCTGCCGTAGCAGAAGTATTTAAGGACCCTTCCGTGCAAGCCTTGTATGCGGATCTGCAATACGTGGATCCCATGGATCTGAACAAGGTGGTCCGCACCTGGAAGACGGGTGCGTTCGACCCGAAGAATTTTTATTATGGCTGGATGCCGCCGCATCCCACTTTTTTTGTGCGCAAAAAGATCTACGACGAAGTGGGCCTGTTCAATATCGGCCTGAAGACCTCCGCCGATTATGAAATGATGCTGCGGATACTTTTAAAACACGGAGTGACCGCCTATTATATCCCGGAGGTGATCGTGAAGATGCGCGCCGGGGGCATGAGCAACGCTTCCTTACGCAACAGGCTCCGGGCAAACCGGGAAGACCGGCTGGCATGGAGCCTGAATGGACTGAATCCCTATTTCTTTACCTTGTATATAAAACCACTTAGAAAAATCTCTCAATTCTTAATCAGATAACTATGGCTAAAGTTGCGTTAATAACGGGTGTCACGGGGCAGGACGGCGCTTATTTGAGTGAACTGTTGTTGAAGAAAGGGTATATCGTTCACGGGATCAAAAGGAGAAGTTCCCTGTTTAATACCGATCGCATCGACCATCTTTACCAGGATCCCCATGAGTCCAATGTACATTTTCATTTGCACTACGGCGATCTGACCGACTCCACCAACCTGATCCGTATCATACAGGAGGTCCAACCGGATGAGATCTATAACCTGGCGGCCATGAGCCATGTAGCTGTCAGTTTCGAGACCCCCGAATATACGGCCAACGCCGACGGAATCGGCACNNCTGGATCACCGTGAATTACCGGGAAGCCTATAAGATGTATGCGACGAACGGGATCCTCTTTAATCACGAATCCCCCGTGCGGGGGGAGACCTTTGTTACCCGCAAGATCACCAGGGGGGTCGCAAAGATCGCCCTGGGATTGCAGGACAAGATATTCCTGGGCAACCTCGACGCACGGCGCGACTGGGGCCACGCGAAAGATTATGTAGAGGCCATGTGGCGGATATTGCAGCAGCCCGAGCCGGAAGATTATGTCATCGCCACCGGCGTCACCACTCCCGTCCGGGAGTTCGTGCGCATGGCTTTCGCCGAGCTGGGCATAGAACTCAAGTTCAAAGGCAGTGCGGACAAAGAGGTCGCCANNCAACCCGGAATTCCAGGTGACGCCGGGAAAAGAAGTGGTATCGGTAGATGCGAAATATTATCGCCCGACAGAAGTAGACCTGCTGATCGGCGATGCGACAAAAGCCCAAACGAAATTAGGCTGGAAGCCTGTCTATGATCTGCCCATGCTGGTAAAGGAAATGGTGAACGCCGATGTGCACTTATTTAAAGGAGAGAAAATGCTGAAAGAGTCCGGGTTTAGTGTGAAGAACCAATATGAGTAAGATGCAGTAGGTGGGAAGACACTATTACGTTCAACCCGCGTGCATGCTGTTGCGCAACGGTGCTGGTCCTCGGCCCATCTATTGCGTTGCCGGAATGATAATGGATGGGCCTGCGGAGGCACCTTATGCATCAACCGCTGCACGGTGCAAGACGTTATTAAGTCTGCAGAACCTATCTATGTCGTTGATTTGCGCCGCTGCATGTTGCTATTGGGAGCAGCCCTAACAGTGTCTTATACCGGTAGTATATCGNNAGCGGCGTTGCGATATACTACCGGAGAAATACGTTCGAGTATCTAATATCCTAACTACATTATGGAAAAGAACGACAAGATTTACATCGCCGGTCATCGCGGGATGGTGGGCTCGGCGATTACCAGGAAACTACAGGGAGAAGGGTTCGGGAACCTGGTATTCCGGACATCGGCCGAACTCGACCTGCGTAACCAGCAGGCGGTAAATGCTTTTTTTGAACTGGAAAAGCCGGATTATGTATTCCTGGCCGCCGCAAAAGTGGGGGGTATCCTGGCAAACAATACCCGCCGCGCGGAATTCCTTTATGACAACCTGATGATTCAAAGCAATATCATTCACGCCGCCTACACAAATAGTGTGAAAAAGCTGATGTTCCTCGGGTCTTCCTGTATTTATCCCAAACTGGCCCCGCAGCCCCTGAAAGAAGAATACCTGCTCACCGGGGAGCTGGAGCCTACCAATGAACCTTATGCGATCGCTAAGATCGCAGGGATCAAAATGTGCGACTCCTATCGTTCCCAATATGGATGCGATTTCATCTCCGTGATGCCCACCAATCTCTACGGACCCAATGACAATTACGACCTCAATAGTTCGCATGTACTGCCGGCTTTGATCCGGAAATTCCATGAAGCGACTGTTAATCAGCTACCCTCCGTCGTGATGTGGGGATCGGGTAAGCCGCGTCGCGAATTCCTGCATGCGGACGATCTGGCCGATGCCTGCTTCTACCTGATGCAGCATTATAACGACCCCGGCTTCGTCAATATCGGAACGGGCGAAGACATAGAGATAAAAGAGCTGGCGCTCCTCATAAAATCCATCATCGGTTATACGGGGGAAATCAGGCATGACCTGGACAAGCCGGATGGCACGCCCAGGAAACTGATGGATGTCGGCCGGCTTCATAAGATGGGCTGGAAAGCCCGGATCAGCCTCGAAGATGGGATCCGGAAGGTATACGCAGATTTTAAAAAGAATATGTAAATTACGCTCCATGTTTTCCATCTTCAGTAAAAAATACAGAGACCTTCCCGATCTTAGCGAGTTGCGGTGCGACGTGCATTCCCATTTCATCCCCGGTATCGATGACGGTTCCCCGGACATGGACACCTCTATCTACCTGATCCGCGGCCTGGTCGACCTGGGATATAAAAAGATCATCACTACCCCGCACGTCATTTCCGATATGTACCCGAATACCCCGCAGATTATTAAGGAAGGTTACCGGGAAGTTGTCGAAGAATTGCGGCTGCAGAAGATCGACGTGGAATTTTCCGTGGCGGCAGAATATCTTATGGACAGCAATTTCGGCAAGATGCTCGATGAGAACGCCCCTTTGCTAACCCTCAAGGACAATCTGGTATTGGTGGAACTCTCCCTGGCACTTCCTTCCATCGATATGAAGGAGTTATTATTCAGTTTGCAGATCAAAGGCTATCAGCCCGTGATCGCCCACCCCGAAAGATATCTTTATTTCGGGGCCCATAAAGAATGGTATGATGAAATGAAGGACACCGGCTGTTTATTTCAAATGAACTTACTGTCCTTGATTAGCCACTATGGAAAAGGAGCCCTCGAATTGGCCCATTACCTGATCAAAAAGAAATATGTAGACCTTCTCGGCACCGACATGCACCACGAAAGGCATCTCCGCCTGCTAAGCACTTCCACCCGCCTCCGCAGAGAAATCGGCAAACTCCTCGATACCGGTATGATTCGCAATGCCGGTTTTTAGTTCCATTTTCCATTCATAACTTCATCCCGTTCTTCTCCCTCCGCCAGGATCTTTACACCAACCGAATCAAAAGCTTGTAAAATATAATGTTTACAAGATTTTTTCATTTTAGGTTCATTCGCCGTCAATAAACTAAACTCCTTAGCTGACGTAGACGGGGTTCGCCGAATGCTTACTATATACCGTGCCCTGGATTCGAACAGTAATTGATTTTCAATTATTTGCGAAGGAAGTATAAATGAAAGTAATATCAGAGTGGAAATTTTTTTAGAAACCAACTGGTTGAATGGACAGGTATTGGTTTTAATTTGAAATGTTGCAGCTTGGAATCATCGCTAATGATAAATATACAATTGTTTTGTATGGCAAGATCAAAAAGATAATTGTCCTTTGGATCTGGACTTATGCCATATACTGCCCGTTCTGTAACTACGTAAGTTACTTTCCTGATGAACACAATCGTGTTACTTGATTGGTATTGGTCCATCCATTTATTTTCAACCAATACTTTGAATACTTCTCCAAGCAAATAATTATTAGTAATAGGAAGAAGATGGTAAGCAACCAAGCGATCTAGTAAAGGAGCGATATTCTTAGCCCTTGCATATTTAATCCATACGTTGGCATCAATAAGAATATTATACATGGTTACCGTAACGATTCTTTTGAATAGCTTTTATAATATCTTCTTCAGTAGTATTTTTGAAATCTGATGATTGCGTTATATTTTTCCATTCTTCATTTAAATCATTTTTAAAGAATTGGAGATATAACATTTTAAGTTCAGCGTCGCTTTTATTACGAAGTTGATCGATCATCTGTGCAAAGGTAGAAGGCTGCTGCTGAATCATTTCCATGCCATTTATTTTTACTCAAACCTACATTAATAATTTTTGTACACAAAGAATGTATGAAAATGGGAAGCATGTCGGAACTTTAAAGTTCAAACCAAAAAAATTACAACATGCCACACTCATTTTCAATGAAAGTAAAGTTACAAAAAGCTTGCGGAATTAAGAATGCATAAAGATGTCATTAAAGCTTACTACATGGGCTTTGATATCCCCTTCCGCACAAAGATTTTGGCGCTACTACATTGCAAGTCAGAGAGTTGTGTAATGACCTTCAGCAGCAAGGGATCACCGATGTAGTGATCGAGAGCACCGGGATATACTGGATACCTTTATAGGATCTGCTCACGTAACAGGGCGTTAAGGTAGTGATTGCCAACCCGCTACGGGTAAAACAAATACCGGTAAAAAGACCGATGCGGCCGATTGAATGGCTTTGTAAGCTCTTGCTCAATGGCGTCAAAAACCGTATCCTCAAAGCGCTTGCACCGTCATTGCTGAAGTAGGCAATACTTTAGAGAGCATTCCTAGCTACTGTACCTGCTTCCATTTATCATGAGGACATCGATTCATCTGTTGGTAGGAGCGGAGGGAGCGTAAAGTTACCCTGCAATGATCCGGATTATCTATAAAACTGTTCTGAAATTGGCCCCAGCATGAATACAGGAAGAAAAGACAAGGCGTTAAGAACAATAATTACTAATAATAAAAACACGCCAAATGTAGCAGTATCAGTCGGTAAACTTCCTTTTGATAAAGGAACGTATTTCTTTTGTTGTAACAAACCCGCCATAATTACAGCACCTGTAATGGGGATAAATCTCCCACACAACATTGCCAATGCCGTCGATGTATTCCAGAATACCGTATTATTTCCCAGCCCTCCAAAGTTCGAGCCATTTCCGGCTACGGAGGAAACATATTCATAAAACATGGTGGTAAAGCCGTGCGATCCTTTGTTTGAAAGCCAGTTTAATGCATTATTACCACCGGGGTAATGAATATACACATAGCAGGCAATAGCAGCAAATAGCATAGGTACCATCACTTGTGCCACACTTACTCCTACTGCTATCTGCATTTCTCGTATACTTATTTTCTTACCAAATATTTCAGGTGTTCTGCCAATCATCATCGTACCAATAAAAACCGCCACAATAAGATAGATAAACATGTTTATCCATCCGGTACCCAATCCGCCATAAAAAGCGTCTATCTGCATCCCTGCCAGCATAAATACACCACTCAGCGGCATATAACTATCATGCATGCCGGTGATAGTGCCAGCCGGCACTACCATGTTCACTCCACTGTAATAAGCGGAATAAAAACTTCCATACCGAACTTCTTTGCCCTCCATATTTCCTGCGGTATTATCAATACCCATTGCAGTAACAGCTGGATTACCCCTTACTTCCTGTATAATAATAGGGATAGTTACCAGCAGGAACCCCGTTGTCATTACTACAAAAATCATCTTACCGAAGCGTCTGGCATCAAGATAATGACCCATGCAAAAAACAAATGCCATTGGCAATAACAACACAATAATAGTATGCAGGACAAATGTAAAAGAATTAGGATTTTCAAAGGGGTGTGCGTCATTGGCACCGAAAAAACCCCCGCCGTTTGAACCCAATTCTTTTATAGGGATCATAGCTGCTACAGGGCCTGTGGCAACATGGATTGTATCACCCTGCAGCCCTGTAATAGTCTGGGGACCTTCAAACGTCATTGGCATTCCGTTTAGCACAAAGAGAACAGCTACTATAAAAGATAGCGGAAGCAGCACCCTTGTAAGGGAACGAGTAAAATCTTTATAAAAATTTCCAAGATTTGATGCAGTTTTGTTTGCCAATCCTCTTACTACCGCTATGCCCGCTGTCAGACTTGTTGCAGCACTAACAAATTGCAGAAACATAAATACAGCCGATTGCGATAAATAGGTGGCCCCTGTTTCACCTGAATAATGCTGCAGGTTGGTACTGGTTAGAAAACTTATTGCTGAATTAAATGCCAGTGACCACTCCATAGAAGGGTTTCCTGCGGGATTCAGAAATAATTTCCCCTGGAAAAGCAGAATAACGAACCCCCAAACAAACCATATACAATTTATTACTAAAATGGCCGAAAGGTATTGTTTCCAATCCATCCCGGCCTTGCTGTTTATTTTGCAGATCCTATAAATAAAGTTTTCAACAGGATTCCAGAAATCAAAAACAGTTTTTTCTTCCTTATAAACCTTCCTTAAATATCTTCCTAATGGCAGTGCCAGTAATGCAGCTATAAGAAAAATAATAATGCTGCCTGTTGAGTTCTGTAAAATCATAATTGTCGTAGAAGGCTTATTGGTACTATCGTAACGATTGCTTTGTCCAAAGCGGATACTTGCAAGTTATTATTTCAGTAAGTGATAAATTATCCCTGCTATAACTATTAGCGAATACATTGCAAGTAGCAAGTGAAAAGGTTTTAACTGTTTACCGAGGCGCTGAAAATACTCTTTCATAGTTTATTATTTCCGATTAGAGTGCCAAAAGACGTGCCCTGCAAATCCCCATTAGCGAATAATATTCGTAAAGTGCTGGCTGGGAAGGATTTGAACAGATAGGAAGGAGTTTTAATTAATGATTGTACCACGAAATGGCCTGTCAAACCGGTGTATATTTCCAAAATGGTATGCAATATCCGATATGTCTTCCATCGTGGCGTCTACCCAGGACAGCAATGAGTTCAGCTGGAAGAACGCATTTAAATATCGCGAGAATATCCAGGCAGCTATCAAAGTCCAATATGCACAGCAGTTGCAAACATTTTTGAAACGGGTCATTAAAATTTTGCCTTTACTTCTTTACCTTCGCGGCGATATAAATAATTCCAACATGGAACCCGAGTCGTGTAATAACCTATTTTCCTGATCTCTCCGGACCGTATAACTCTTTAAGCTATCCCCTTTGGGGAATAAAAATCATTCATGCTTAAGAGTAAAGAAAAAAATCAATCGCTTACCGACAGCCAAACATATATTGACAGGCGGATCGCCCCGGCTTTTAACCGAAATATATTCCAGGCTATTTCTTATCTGAGCGGATATTGGCGCCTATATAATATAAAATTTAATTAGAGCTCATGAGGGATTCTATAAAATGGATAACCAGAATACTCCTGGTACTATTGGCAGTTGTAATAATTGACATGAATATCAATTGGTTAAGGTATTCAGGACGACGAAATCAATTGATAATTACGGATTTGATCCTGATCGTAATGTTTGCGGTATTGCTCATCTTTCAAAAACGTAGAAGGAGGTTCTAACATGAATACCTATCTTAAAGGAGCAAAAGATAAATTATTGTCCCTAAATCCGAATGGAAATGGCAAAGGGAATGATTTTGATGCGGTGGCGGGAGCCAAGATGAAGAAGGTGGCTCGTACAGATAAAAACGCTTTTTTTGCCATACTTGAGAGCCAGGAGACCGGCCTGACGGAAGAAGAGGTGCTACAAAAGCAACAGAAATTCGGTGTTAATGAAGTGGACCATGAAAAAGCACCGGCCTGGTATGTGCAATTGCTACAGGCGTTTGTAAATCCATTCATCGGTGTTTTGATCGTTATTGCAATTGTTTCTCTTATAACGGATGTATTTCTGGCAGCTCCGGGTGACCGGGATTATAAAACCCTGATCGTCGTTTCGATCATGGTGATGCTGAGTTCCTTGCTGCGATTCTGGCAGGAATTCCGAAGCAATAAGGCGGCTGAACAGTTAAAAAGCATGGTGAAAACGACTGCAACGGTTCTTAGAAATGGTCAATCGGGGTCTATAAAACAGGAGATTGATATAAAAGAATTGGTGCCCGGGGATGTCGTTTTATTATCTGCCGGAGACATGATACCGGCGGACTGTCGTATTACTCAATCTAAANNCCTTCCCGTAGAAAAAAGAGATTATTCGATAGAGGATGCAGATAACCGATCCCCCCTTGAATTGGAGAATTGCTGCTTCATGGGCACGAATGTGGTGAGTGGTACGGCGATGGCTGTCACTGTAAGTACAGGCAGCCTGACTTATTTTGGCTCGATCAGTAAGTCCCTCACCGGTAAAAGAGCGGAAACAAGTTTCGATAAAGGTGTTAATAGCGTTAGCTGGCTGCTGATCCGCTTTATGCTTGTCATGGTGCCCCTCGTATTTCTGATCAACGGATTGACAAAGGGTAACTGGCTGGAAGCCCTGCTCTTCGGCATTGCCGTAGCTGTTGGTCTGACCCCTGAGATGCTACCTATGATCGTTACAGCCAATTTGGCCAAAGGGGCGGTAAATATGAGCAAAAGGAAGGTGATTGTAAAACGCCTGAATGCCATCCAGAATATTGGCGCTATGGATATCTTATGTACAGATAAGACAGGCACCTTAACGATTGATAAGATCGTGCTGGAAAGGCATTTGAATGTATTGGGTCTGGAAGATGACGAAGTCCTGAAATGGGTTTATTTGAACAGCTACCATCAGACAGGATTAAAAAACCTGCTCGATCGGGCAGTCCTGGAACATGGCGAGTTGCATGATTCTTTAAAAGTGGAAGATTATCGGAAAGTAGATGAAATACCCTTCGATTTTCAACGCAGGCGTATGTCGGTGATCCTGGAACACAATCATAAACACCTATTGATTTGTAAAGGCGCTGTCGAAGAAATGCTGGATTTATGTACCCATGTGTTTGACCCCGGAGAAGACAAGCAATTGCAAATCGACACGGATGATATTATTCCGATGGATAGTAAGGCCCGGCAAACAGTGCTGGACACAACCAAACGATTAAATCAGGAAGGATTACGCGTATTGTTAGTAGCCGTCAAGCAATTCGAAAAGCAACCGCTGACTTATTCTATTGGGGATGAAAGCAATATGATCGTGGCGGGATTTATTGGTTTTCTTGACCCGGCAAAACCCTCGGCGAAGCCGTCCATCGAGGCTCTTCAAAAACTAGGCATCACGCTAAAGGTTCTCACGGGAGATAATGAGATCGTCACTAAAAAGATCTGCAAAGACGTTGGGATTCCCATTAATAATATCCTGTTGGGAAATGAAATGGAAAAAATCAGCGACGAAGAACTTAGGGGTCGCATCGATGAAATAAGCATATTTGCAAAATTAAGTCCGGCTCAGAAAAGCCGGGTAGTCAAAGTATTGCAAGCAAAAGGACATACGGT
>PLXD01000371.1 GCA_003151295.1 Chitinophagaceae bacterium
AGAAATCCAGCCAGTGACCGAATATGATAAGGACCGACATAAAAGTAACCGTAGCATAATTACGCTTGGAGCTCCTGCGCATGAATATCAGCAGGGGAGCCAGGAAGTTGATGATCAGGTTCAGGTAGAAGATCCCTATATAGGCGCCCTCGAACCTGGTCTTGAAATAGATCGTCTCTTCGGAAATATTCGCATACCAGATCAGCATGAACTGTGCGAACCACAGGTAGGTCCAGAAGATGGAAAAGGCAAACTGGAATTTACCGAGATCATGAAGGTGCTCTTCATTGGTATATTCCAGGTAACCCTGATTCTTCACGTAGATCACGAATAAAGTGATCAGGGCTATACCGGATACGAAGGTGCTGGCGAAAGTATACCAGCTGTACATGGTGGAAAACCAATGCGCGTTAATGCTCATCAGCCAGAGCCAGGGAGTGACGGACGCCACGGTCAGCGCGAACCATACAATATAGATGGCAGACCAGATCGTATTCTTGAAAATATACTTTTTCCCTTCTTCCACATCCAGGGGCGTATCGTCTATCGAACGGGAAAGCTGTCTCATCTTTATTCCCAGCAAGGTCCACAGACCGATCGAAAGAACGCTCCAGGTGATAAAGAACGTGGGGTTAAGGAATCCTTTTTTGCCATTCAGGATCGCATCCTTGCTGACGGCGTCCTTATCGAGCCATTCGTAAATAGTATGCTTACCTCCCAATACAAGACACAACAGGATGATAAAGGTGATGATCCCGATGGGGATAACACACGTGGAGATCGCTTCTGTCACCCTGCGGAAAGAGAGCTGCCAGCCGCCCATGCCCAGGGTCAGGGCGCAGAAAAAGAACATGGCCGCATTGGTGATCAGCAGGAAATATACGCTGTTCTGCAGGAGGGCCGCCCAGAAGCGTGTCCCCTCTCCCTGTGTGCCATACAGTACATATCCAATGATCAGGGAAATCACGCCTACGCCTATCAGGCCAAATGACCATTGTTTATATCTGGCCGGAATTTCAAAATGTTCTTTTAGTGACATTCTCAACGATTTAATATGTTTCTATGATCCGTTTTCCTTATTTTTTTGCAGCGGTCGAATCGGCTTTCGCACCTGTCGAATTGGCGCCCGCACCTGCTCCCCCGGCGGATCCGCTCTTACCCGCAGCCTGTTTGGATTTAATATAGCTGATCACCATCCAACGCTGCATCGTATTTAGCTGGGAAGCATAGCTGCCCATTTTATTCTTTCCATAGGTTACAGAGTAGTACATCTGGCCCTCAGGCATGGACTCATATTTTGCGTCGCCGACCAGCGCCGCAGGCTTTGCGGGGAAGGGACCGTCGCCACCTTTATACAAGGGGCCGTTACCATCCAGCTTGGGGCCATGGCAGATACCGCAGTTCACGAGATAGAGCCGTCCGGCTTCGATCAACTGCAGCGTATCCAGGGCGGGAAGGGGGTTCTGAACTGCTTTGGCACTGGTGTAGTTCGACGTATCCCCGGCATTGTCCATTGTAACCAGGAAAGGGAGGATCTCGTCTCTCTTGATGGTTCCCGGTACGGGGGTATTGCTGAAATTGATGCCATGCTTAAACAGGGAATCCTTCATCTCTTCCGTTACCGAATACGTCTCATAGGCGCGGCTATAGGCCATGTCCGGCATATATACCCTGCCCGGCGTACGCCTGATATCATCGCTGCAACTCACAAAGATCATCACGGTAAGCAGAATCGATAATGTGATGGATATTTTTTTCATCCGGATCTATTTTGTCTTTTATTATACTGTAACGGTTGCTTTATTCTCAAATGGCTTCTTGTCCCTGTCGTAACGCCCCAGCCACCATCCGGTCTCTGCGTTCTGTACATTGATATCCTTGGCGCCGATACTCTTCAGGAAGGATTCCACACTGGCCTCATTGGTCTTTTCGGTACATTCTATCACCATGACAAAGAGGTCATCCGTCGACCGCAGGTTGAAATGATGCCGGCGAACGAACGGGGCGAGCTGGCAGAGATAACAAAAAGTCAATACCATGCCTACCGCCGAAAACAAAACAGTCATTTCGAACACAATGGGTATCCAGGCGGGCAGATCGAAATGGGACTTACCCCCGAAATTCAGCGGCCAATCCTTGTCGAAGATCCAGCCGATGCCCGAAAGAGCGGTCGTGGTCCCGATGATGCCATAAATGAATCCGGCCGTATGCAGGCTGGTATCCCTCAATCCCATCGCCTTATCCAATCCGTGGATGGGCATCGGAGTATAGATATCATGGATCTTATAACCGGCCGAACGTACTTTCTTCACCGCAGGAAATAATACAGCCTCGTCATCAAAACAGCCTACAACAAATTTTTTTATTGCCATACTTTTAGCTTTTATATAACGCGAATGAACGCGAATTATCGCCAATGAACGCGAAATTATTAATGTGCATGTGCGAATTCATGCGCAAACTCTTCCGGCGATTCCTTCTCTAAATCTCCCATCTTGTCTTTATACACCCCTCCGGATTTCTTCAGGATATGCTTGATCTCAGCCAGCGCTATCACGGGGAAGAACTTCGAGAACAGGAAAAAGCAGGTGAAGAACAGCCCGAAAGTACCCAAATAGAAACCGACTTCCCAGATG
>PLXD01000158.1 GCA_003151295.1 Chitinophagaceae bacterium
CTGGCTACTGCCTTTTACCTTTTCCCCACGTGCACGGGCCGCTTCTGATTCCGCTTCTGCCTGCAAACGGGCTGCTTTCTTCTCATTTTCATCAGAAGTTACGTCTTCCACGTCATCCTCCTTGGCAGCCTGCCTTTCAGCGAGGCCTTCTGCAATGGCAGCGGTAATATAATTGGAAATGATAGCAATGGATTTAGTAGCATCATCATTCGCCGGAATGGCGAAGTCTACCTTATTAGGATCACAATTGGTATCTACCATACCAAAAGTAATAACACCCAGGCGCTTGGCTTCGGACAGGGCAATGTGCTCATGTCCGATATCCACGATGAAGAGGGCTGCAGGAACGCGACCCAGCTGCGCGATACCACCCAGCACTTTCTCCATTTTGTCCTTATCGCGGGCCAGTGTTAAACGTTCTTTTTTAGTGATGCTANNTATTCCAGTTGGTAATCATACCGCCCAGCCAGCGTTCGGTCACGAAAGGCATGTTTACTTTCCTGGCGCAATCCGTTACGATCTCTTTCGCTTGTTTCTTGGTACCGACGTACATGACCTTCTTACCGCTCTTGGCGATCTGCTTTAACGCTGCAGCAGCCTCCTGGAGGCTTTCCGTGGTCTTATTCAGATCGATAATATGAATACCCTTCTTTTCAGCGAAAATATAAGGCAACATTTTAGGGTTCCACTTCTTACGCAGATGGCCGAAGTGAACACCTGCTTCAAGGAGTTGTTGCTGTAATGAAGTGTTATTTTCCATTGTGTTTGTTTTGAGCTGCTGGCTTCATCCGCCGACCGGCGGATGAAGCCAGCTATTTAAAAGTTTAAAGAATTATAAGTATCCTGCTTTCAGTCCCGAGTATCGGGATTTATCTCGATCTCAATGTCTTTTTATCGGTCTCGATGTGTCCGCTATCGCGGAAATCGCTTCGCTCAATTTGGAGCTGACGCTGATTGGCAACTACCGTTAACGTTTGCTGAACTGGAAGCTTCTTCTTGCTTTCTTGCGTCCAGGTTTCTTACGCTCAACTTTCCTTGGATCGCGCCGTAACACACCGGCAGCCTTCAGAACAGGGCGGAAGTCAGGATTTACTTGCAGCAATGCGCGTGCGATACCCAGCTTGGCGGCTTCGGCCTGTCCTTTCATGCCTCCGCCGGAAGCGTTGATCTTCACATCGTACTTATCCAGTAGCTCAACGCTCTTCAGGGGAAGTTCTACCTGATTCTGGAGGTATACCAGGGAGAAATAATCCTTATAGCTTTTGTTATTTATGATGATCTTGCCATCACCCTTGCTCAGGAATACGCGGGTAACAGCCTGCTTACGACGACCAACTGCATTTTTTTGCTTTTCCATTTATCAGAAAAATTAGAAGGTTAATGTTTTAGGTTGCTGTGCTGTGTGCGGATGCTGAGCACCGGCATACACGAATAATTTCTTGTACATCTTACGGCCCAGGCGATTCTTAGGCAGCATGCCTTTAACAGCTCTTTCTATCACGGCATCGGGACGGCGTTTCAGGAGGCTCTTTGCAGATTCTTCCTTTTTACCGCCGGGATATCCGGAGAAATTGATGTAGATCTTATCTTCCAGCTTGTCCCCGGAGAAGATTACCTTATCGGCGTTGATAAATACGATAAAATCTCCGCAATCAACGTGGGGAGTATAATACGCTTTGTTTTTACCGCGTAAAATAGCGGCAATCCTTGCACACACGCGGCCAACGGTTTGATTAGTACCGTCCACAACATACCAGTACCGTTTAACGGTAGCCTCGTTCGCATGTTTGGTGGTGAAATGTAATTTGCTCATTGTCTTTAGTTTTTACATGAAGCCGCTGCTATCCCAGCGACATTGAAATAAAATGGACCGCAAAGGTAGGTCGAATGGGGCAACAGTTCCAAGAAAAAAGAGGGTTATTTTGAGACACACCTTCATAATATGCTGATTATCAATAAAAATTTTGACAAGAAATTTTAAACTCCTTACAAAAATCATCGGTTTACGTATTTTTGAGATCCCTGAACTCAATAAATACAAGAAATTTTTTGTGCGTAAACCCATTTAAAACCCATTCCAATGTCATCACTCAACCTCGCCCTCGGACGCAGCAAATTTGGCAATCCCGGGAATCGGGACCGTTTAATCACCCTTGCAGATGCAGTGGCCCTGCTTGACGAATGGGTGCCCAATGAACGCCTGCGACTGCATATGCGACAGATAGGCTCCCTCATGAAAGCCTGGGCTTTGGAAAAAGAGGGAGCCGACGCACAGACTGCCCTCAAATGGCAGCTGGCAGGTCTCCTGCATGATGCCGACTGGGAAAAGCATCCGGAATCCCATTGCCGTATCATCATCGAAAAGCTGGAAGAAATGAATATCGACCCCGAAGTCATCCATTGCATCGCCTCCCACAGCCCCCGTTATTTCGGCGTCGAGCCGGAGAATGCCATGGATAAAATGATCTACGCATTCGATGAGCTGTCCGGCTTCATCCACGCCTCCGCCCTCATCCGGCCTACCCGCTACGAGGGAATGGATGTGAAAGGTATTCTGAAGAAATTGAAGACCCCTTCATTCGCCGCCCAGGTTAGCCGGGACGATATCAACGATGCAATCAGCCGCATCGATCATCCCCTGGAGGAGATCATCCAATTTGTTATTGATCATCAGAAAGAAGTGCAATAAAACGCAGGTATTCCGGTTTTAAAAATCGATGCCGAACCATTTTTTCCGTTCCTTTTTCTTGTACTTGTCGTAATTGAACTTATAGAGTTTTCCCGGCCTGTGGGGAACATCTGCCTCCAGTTCGCCGGTATCTTCCAGCAGTTCCATGGAAAAAAATTTCTTCCGGAAATTGCGCCGGTCCAGCTTGACATCCAAAATAGCCTCGTACAGGTTCTGCAGCTCGCGCAGGGAGAATTTCTTAGGCAATAAGCTAAAGCCCAGCGGATGCTCCTGGATCCTTTTCTGCAACCACTCGTAACAGACATTCAGGATCGCCTGGTGATCGAAGGCCATTTCCGTCAGCGTCGTCACCCGATGCCAGTGCAATTCGTTATCGTGGATCTCTAATTTATGGTGTTCGATATTGATGAGGGAGCAATAGGCGATGGTTACGACCCTTGCAGCCGGGTGGCGACCAACCTGCCCAAATGACCTGACCTGCTCCAGGTAGACATCGTCCATCCCCGTCCGCTCTTTCAGGATCCTGTATGCCGCCTCATCCAGGTCCTCGTGGTTGTGGACGAGATCTCCCAGAAGGGACCACTTGTTCTCGAATTTTTTCAGATCGGACTTGATCAGTAACACCTTCAATTCATTCTCGTCAAAGCCGAATATCACGCAGTCTACGGAAATGCCTATTATTACATCGCTTTCCAATTGCTTCAATATGGTGCCGACATTTTTCTGCCTGGCAGTATTTTCACTGTCAGCAAGCCGCTCCTGATCGTATTCTGATGAATGGGTGCTCATAGAACCACGAATTTAATATACTGCTGAAATTTTCGCCACTAAATTTATCCCTTTGAAATACCGCCTAAATAGGTTTATAGACTTCGATTCGCTTAATTTTACGGTATCAAAACCCGTCTATGTATTCTCCCGACCAGACACAACGCTTGCAGAAAATATCCAGCACCCTGCTATCCGGTGGCGAGCTGCTAAAAACCAGCCATCCGCTGAAAGTCGAAGATATCGAAGTCCTTAGAGAGGTCCTCCGCTTCCATGAATACAGGTACCAGATCCTGAACGACCCCCTGGTATCCGACTTCGAATATGATTCCCTTTACAAGCAACTGGAAGCTATTGAAGCAGCGCATCCCGATTGGGTGACCGACGATTCCCCTACCCAACGTGTCGCCAAAAGCCTGACGAAAGATTTCCCGACGGTCCAGCACCTGGTGCCCATGCTATCCCTGGAGAACTCTTACAATGCCGAAGACCTGCTTGACTGGGATCGCAAAGCCCGGGAGTTGACGGGGCTTACGGAATTGGAGTATTGCGTCGAGCCGAAATTTGATGGAGCCAGCATCTCTCTGATCTATGAGAACGACCGGCTGGTCCAGGGAGTGACCCGTGGAGATGGCGTGGCCGGCGATGAGATCACCGCCAATATCCGGCAGATCCGGTCCGTACCCCTTTCGGCAAAATTCTCGTCCTATGGTATCCGTCAGATAGAAATCCGCGGGGAAATCCTAATGAACAAGAATAATTTTGCGAAATATAACCAGCAACTGGCGGAACAGAATATTCCTCCGCTCGCCAATCCCCGAAATGCTGCTTCCGGCTCCCTACGAATTAAGGATTCCAGTGAGGTCGGCAGGAGGAACCTGGAAGCCTTTTTATACCATGTCAGCTATTTTACCTTATTGAATAAAGACCAGCTCCTCCCATAGGAATTTGAATCTCATGCCGGCTCTTTGCAATTGCTTTGGGACCTGGGATTTCGAAGCCCGCAAAAAGAAAAAAGAGTTTTACAAGGCATTCATGCCGTCATTGGGTATTGCCAGGATTTCGAGGAGCAAAGGGACCGGTTGCCTTACGAGATCGACGGCATGGTGATTCGGGTTAACGACTTCAGCCTTCAGGACAGGATGGGCATGACCACCCATCATCCCAGATGGGCCATCGCTTTTAAATTTAAGGCCCGCCAGGCTACCAGCATTCTGCGTAAGGTAGAGTTCCAGGTGGGAAGGACCGGTAGCGTCACCCCTGTGGGCAAAATCGATCCTGTCCCGATCAGCGGAGCAACTATAAGTTCCCTATCCCTGTTCAATGAAGAATTCGTCCGCGAAAAGGACCTGAAGATCGGGGATATGGTGCTGGTAGAACGGGCGGGGGATGTGATCCCCTATATTGTAAAACCGTTGACAGAACTCCGGACGGGTAAAGAAAAGGAGATTCATTTTCCCACCCATTGTCCCATTTGCAACGACAAGTTGGTCAAACCGGAAGAGGAAGCCGTATGGCGCTGTGTCAATATCAACTGCCCTGCACAGGTCGTAGAGCGCATCATTCATTTCGCCAGTAAGGACGCCATGGACATCCGCACCTTTGGCGATGCCAATACCCGTAAGTTCTTCGACCTGGGCTTCCTGAAAGACATACCGGGTATCTACCATCTTCCTTTTGACAAAATCAGGGAACTGGAAGGCTTTGGCGAGAAAAGCGTAACGAATTTGCAGACCGCTATCGAAGCGTCCAAACAGCAACCCCTGCACCGGCTCATCTTCGCACTGGGTATCCGTTATGTTGGAGAAACGACCGCCAAGATCCTGGCGGCATCGGTTGACCATTTATTTGAATTCCGCGACTATAGCCTGGAAAAACTACAGGGCCTGGAAGATGTAGGCCCCAAAGTGGCCGGCAGCGTATACCAGTTCTTCCATAATCCGGATAACCTGCACATGCTGGAAAAGCTGGCCTCACTAGGGCTCATCCTTCAATCTAACAGGTCCAGCCACCCCCAGGGTGGCAACCTGAATGGGCAAACGTTCTTGTTTACCGGGACCCTGACCCGGCTCAAAAGAGCCGAAGCCGAAGAACTGGTCGAAAAAAACGGTGGATCCCTGCTAACGGGCGTCAGTAGTAAGCTCAATTACCTGGTAGTAGGCGAGGATGCCGGCTCCAAGCTGGAAAAAGCCAAAAAAATCACCTCCATCAAAATTTTGACCGAAGAAGAGTTCCTGAGCCTGACAAACATATAAGAAAATTTTCTTACGTTACTGGTAATTCGAAAATCTTTTCCGTAACTTTAGTAAAATTGTAGGCAATGATTAGAAAACTCACCAGCGAAACGTGGAAACCACTTCAGTTCCCCGGCTGGAAACAACTCCGAAAAAAATACGCACTTTCCTCTCTGGGTAGGGTAGCCAGTTATTCAGAAGAAGTGCTAACCGATGGCAAACTGCTTAACGGTTCCCTTACTACCGGCTACAAGACATTGAACCTGCATCGCCCCGGTAACAACGGTACGCTATACATTCACCGGGAAATAGCGCGCTTATTCCATCCGAAAGCCTCTCCTAAGCACAAATATGTGATTCATGTGAATCATAATAAACTCGACAACGCGGCCAAAAATTTAAAGTGGGCCACCCTGGAAGAAATGATCGAGCACCAGCAAAAAAGTCCCGCTAAGATCGCCTACAAGAAAGTCCAGGCCAACCGCACGGTAGGGCTCAAGCTGACAGCCTCACAAGTAAAGACCATTAAAAAGACCCTCTCCAGCAAAAACCGCCAGCTCACGATTAAGAAACTGGCTGAAAAATACAAGGTGAGCGAAATGACCATGTACCGCATCAAAAGCGGCGAGAACTGGGGACGTATTAAATAGCCTGAAAAGAATGCAAGAAATTTTATAAAGGAGCCGGCGTCAACCGGTTCCTTTTTCATTTATCGTATTCCACTTGCCTCATTTCATTTACCTCATTTCATTTATCGTATTTTCGCCCGGAGAAAGTTTACGTTATGTTGCAAACCACCACGATCAGGTTCCTGAAAGACCTGAAAAAGAATAATCAAAAAGCATGGTTCGATAACCATCGCAAGGAATATGAAAACGCCAAACAGGACTTTGGAAATTTCATCCAGTTCCTGATAGACAGGCATTCCAAAAAAGATCCTACCATCGGAGCCCTGAAAGCCAAAGATTGCCTGTTCCGTATCAACCGGGACATCCGCTTTGCGAAAGACAAGTCGCCTTACAAGACCAATTTTGGCGCAAGCATCAACCGGGGCGGAAAAAAATCCGTTTTCGCCGGCTATTACTTCCACTGCGAGCCCGGAGAAAGTTTCGTAGGCGGCGGGATCTGGATGCCCATGCCGGCCGAGACAAAGCAGATCCGGCAGGAAATCGATTATGGCTTCGACGAGTTTAAAAAAATAATCTCGGGGAAGAAATTCAAATCCGTCTATGGCGGCGACCTTTACAGGGGAGAAGATGCAAGCCTGAAGAAGCCACCGCAGGGATTTGAAAAAGATAATCCCGCAGCCGAATACCTGAAACTGAAAATCTGGCTGGTCATGAAGCCTGTTTCAGACGCCGAACTGAGCGCTAAAGAGTTGGGTAAAACGGCCCTGGAAGCTTTCGAAGCGTTGCAACCCTTACTTCAATTCATCAACCGGATCTGGGAATAGATCCCTCCTTAAAAGGGGCCTGCCTATGACAACAATCCTTTCTCCAGTAAGTATTCCGCGATCTGTACCGCATTCGTGGCCGCCCCTTTCCTTAAGTTATCGCTCACTATCCACATATTCAGGGTGTTCGGCTGGGTCTCATCCCTGCGTAACCTTCCAACGAACACGTCATCCTTCTCGTGTGCATCTTTGGGCATGGGATACTGCTGGTTAGCAGGATCGTCGACGACTATAACGCCCGGCGCCTTACTCAACAGATCTTTTACGGCAGCCAGATCAAAATCTTTTTCGAATTCAACGTTGACCGATTCGCTATGTCCGCCCATAACAGGGATGCGTACCGTAGTAGCCGTGATCCGGATCGAATCATCCCGCATGATCTTCCTGGTCTCGTTCACCATTTTCATTTCTTCCTTGGTATATCCGTTCCCCAGGAATACATCGATCTGAGGGATCACATTCAGGTCGATGGGGTATTTATACGCCATCTCACCCTGTATCCCTTTCCTTTCATTCATCAACTGGGTGACCGCTTTCACCCCTGTGCCCGTCACGCTCTGATAGGTAGAAACCACGATCCTTTTTATTTTGTATTGTTTGTGCAGGGGATTCAGGGCCACCACCATCTGTATCGTCGAACAATTGGGATTGGCGATTATTTTATCGGCAACGGTCAACGCGTCCGCATTGATCTCGGGCACCACCAGTTTCTTGGAAGGATCCATCCTCCAGGCCGAAGAATTATCGATCACCGTAATTCCTGCCGCCGCGAATTGAGGCGCCAGTTCCAAAGAGGTGCTGCCACCTGCAGAAAACAGGGCTACTCCGGGTTTAGCAGCAATCGCTTCGGCGGCACTCACTACCTTATACATTTTCCCCTTGAATTCCACTTCTTTCCCAACGGATTTTTCCGATGCGACGGGGATCAGTTCCGATACGGGAAAATTCCTTTCCGCCAATACCTGTAACATTTTTGTGCCAACCAGTCCGGTGGCCCCTACGACTGCAACTTTCAATGTTTTACCTTTTTTTATTTTTACAATTAATAAATAAGCTACCGATGCCAACAAAAAAGCCTCCCCGTTTTGGGAAGGCTCTCATTATCTTGGCTTACAAAACAATCATACCCCTTCCCTTTGCGAGAAATGCTTCTTGATTTGCTTTGTATGTTTCATTATTCTATTCATTCCTTATTGATTCCGTTCGTTCTTTATTGAAGTTTCAAAGGATTCATATCTCCCTTACCCTGCGAAAACGGGCTCAAAAATAGTAATAATAAATTTTCTTCCAAATTTATTATTTTCAGATCAGCTGAATATCGAAGCTTACGAGATCTACGAACTGGCGTATCCGCGCATCGATATCTGCCCTGTTGATCTCCTTTACACGTGTAGGCCCGAATTTCTCCACACAGAAAGAAGCCATGGCAGAACCAACGATAATAGCGGTCTTCATATTATCGAATGAAATGTCTTTCGTATGGGCGAGATGGCCAATGAAACCGCCTGCGAAAGTATCGCCGGCGCCGGTAGGATCGAATACTTCCTCCAGAGGCAGGGCAGGTGCAAAAAAGACCTGGTCTCCATGGAAAAGCAGCGCGCCGTGTTCCCCTTTCTTTATGATCAGGTATTTGGGACCCATCTTAAGGATTTCCTTAGCCGCTTTTACCAGTGAGAACTGGCCGCTCAACTGGCGGGCTTCGCTATCATTCACCATCAGTACATCCACTCTTTTCAACACCTTCTCCAGGTCTGGGAGAGCAGCCTCCATCCAGTAATTCATCGTGTCCAGTACGATCAGCCTGGGGCGGGTCTTCAACTGTTCAATGACACTCAATTGCAGGCTCGGCAACACGTTCCCAAGCATCAGGAACTCGCTGCCCTGGTAACTATCGGGCACAACCGGGTTGAAATCAGCCAGCACATTCAGGTCGGTCACCAGCGTGTCACGGGTATTCATATCCAAATGATACTTGCCGCTCCAGAAGAAGGACTTCTTGTCTTTGACGATTTCAACGCCTTCCAGCTCTACTCCGCGACTTTTCAATTCTTCCATTTCTTCCAAAGAAAAATCGTTCCCTACAATAGACAATTGTTTGATGGGCTTCACAAAATTACAGGCGGCATATGCCACATAGGTTGCCGATCCACCGACGATCCTGTTGATCTTTCCAAAGGGCGTTTCGATAGCATCATAAGCCATTGTACCCAAAACGATTATTGACATAAAGAGGTTTTTTTGATCCAACAACAATTAGTGACATAATTTTAAGATTTAAGGAAAAGCCGTGCAAACCTACACGAATTTTTGCAGGCAATAAAACCTGTTGACGGATTTTTAAAATAATAACGACTAACACCCGTTAGTATTTTTTATATTTGCGGTGGACTATGGCAAAAATTCAAAGCAAGAAAAACAGTACGAAAAAAGAGGTGATCCTCGAAAAAGCCTCGAAGCTCTTCCGTGAAAAGGGTTTTGGAGCCGCTTCCATGCGGGATCTGGCCTAGCACGTAGGGGTAGAGGCTGCCAGTCTGTACAACCATATCCAGTCCAAATCTGAAATACTCCAGGCCATCTGCTTTAAAGTGGCCAATGAGTTCATTTCTCACCTGGAAACCGTGGAGGCCAGCAACCAGTCTACCCTAAAAAAAATGGAGACCATCATCCGCCTGCACATCCGCATGATGTTGGATCAATATGAATATGTATATATTTCCGATCATGAATGGAGGCACCTGCCGGAACCGTATCTTTCAAATTTCCTGAACCAGCGAAGAAGTTATCGCAAGCGATTGGCCGATATTATCGAGCAGGGGATCCAGAAAGGAGAGATGAAGAATATCGAACCTTATGTGGCCGTCCTCACCATTCTATCGGCCGTCAGCGGGATAGATTCCTGGCAGCGTTCCAGGAAAAGCATCAGCGCAGAAGTGCTGGAGAGCAATATGGTAGCCTTCCTAATCGAGGGACTCAAGAAATAGCTACAAGCTGCAAGCTACAAGCCGCAAGTGGCTATTTATAAGTATCGAACATTCTAAAAATCTGACTTGCAGCTTGTAGCTTGCGACTTGTAGCTCTAAAAATGGCACCACATTTCAGAAAACTGGCGATAGAAGATATCAGGCGTGAAACCGCCGATTGCGTATCCATTTCTTTTGAAATTCCTCCCTTACTCCGGGAAGAAATCCGGTTCACCCAGGGACAGAATATCACAGTCAGGGCCATTCTGAACGGAGAAGAGGTCAGGCGTTCCTATTCGATCTGCAGCAGTCCCCTCGATAATGAGTTAAGGGTAGCCGTTAAAAGGGTCGTGAACAGCAGGTTCTCTGCTTATGCCAATGACCGGCTCCAGAAAGGAGATGTGCTTGAGATGCCGGCTCCCAGTGGAAAGTTTTACACAGAACTGGATGCCGGACAACAAAAAAAATACCTGGCGTTTGCCGCAGGCAGCGGCATTACCCCGCTGCTTTCTATCATCAAGGCTACGCTGGCGACAGAAGCAGGCAGCGAGTTCACGCTGGTGTATGGTAACTGGCACCG
>PLXD01000650.1 GCA_003151295.1 Chitinophagaceae bacterium
TCGACCACCACGGCCAGGTGATAGGTAGGCATGCCGTCCGCTTTGAGAAGGACCTTATCGTCGGTCTGGGAGGTGTTAAAATGCACTTCCCCCCTGATCATGTCGGTGAAGCCGATTTCTTCACCCGGGTCTACTTTGGCGCGTATAACGTAAGGAGTTCCTGCATCCATCAGTTGCCTGGTCCCCTCAGCCGGCAGACTTAGAGAATTCTTCATAATGCCCCGAAGTTTGTGATCATACTGAGGGGATGGGTTTTCCGGTGTTTTATGGGCAGCCCGCATTTCTTCCAGTGCTGACGGGGTATCGAAGGCATAATAGGCATGGCCTTTTTTAACCAATTCGTCGGCATAGTTCTGGTAGATGCCGAGTGCCTTTCTTTCGCTTTGGCGGTAAGGACCGTAAGGGCCGGTTTTATGGGGGCCTTCATCCGGTTCCAGCCCACACCATCGAAGGCATTGTAGAATATATTCTTCGGCGCCGGCTACAAACCGGCTCTGATCTGTATCTTCAATACGCAATACGAAATCGCCCCCCACGCTATGGGCGAACAGATAGTTATACAGTACCGTGCGCATGCCGCCCAGATGCAAGCCGCCTGTGGGGCTGGGTGCGAACCTTACTCTTACTTTTTGATTCATAGCGGGCAAAGATACGCTGTTCTGTCGTACTAAGGGGGTCATTGTATCGTTATAGTAGCTGGTTTAGAGCGGGTTTAAGTATCTTTCCATTCACTTAACAATCTAAACAAATCCAGTTCGTGAAGTATCTTTTCTCATTAGCCTGTTTTTTTAATGGTTGGGTCGTTTCGGCGCAGTTGACCTATGAAACGGTCTTTGTGGATTATGATAGTGCCGTGCAATACAAAAATTTAAAGATTATACCCGTGCGCCCAAAAGGCAGCGGTGAGGGTGGGGCCTCGAACTTCCTGCAAGGCGTGCCAAATACCGTCACGCTGAATGCAGCCATTGCGCAAGGGTTAGTCTCGGTCAGCGAGCGGGGCACGGCTTCGACGGAGAATGTGCATTGGTTGCGTATCCACAATAATTCCGAAAAATCCATATTGGTTTCCTCCGGGGAGATCATAGCCGGGGGTCGGCAGGACCGGATGATCACCCGGGATACGATCCTGGTGCCGAACCACTGGGATCAGTATGTGCCGGTCATGTGCGTGGAAGAAGGCCGCTGGAGCGAAAAAGAAAAAAAATTAGCCTACAGTAATTTTGCCAATTCCCACCTGAGAAAGGTGCTGGACAGCACACATAACCAGGTGTTGATCTGGAAGGAAGTGGATAATCAATTACAGGTGGGTGGATTTAAGAACAACTCTCTGGCCTATCTCTCCCGTAACCTGGACAAAAAGCATATGCTGGTCTCCGATGAGTATTTCCGGTTTTTCAGGGACAAGTTCAAAAATACCGACAGCACCATCCTGGGTTTTGTTTGCATATCGGGTAACAAGGTGATCGGCACAGACCTTTATGCGGGAACGAATTTGTTCTATGAACAGTTGGAGCCTTTGCTGCGCGGATATATCGATGAGTCGATCGTATATGGGATGCCTCCCGTGGTGCCGCAGAAGGATATAAAAACGTATATGGATAAGGAATTGAACGATGAGAAAAGCCAGGAGGAATTTGTAAAGAAGAATGGGAAAATATTCCGGCAGTTTGGCAGGGTCATTCATATTAATACTTTTTAGGCTTTTTAAGCATTTTTGCAATATGTTCTACCTGATAAGAATGCCCCGGTTGTTGAAAAAACTATATCCTGCCTATACCTGGGATATACCCGGCCGGGAAAAGATCCTTTACCTCAGCTTTGATGATGGCCCGCATCCTGTTGCGACACCCTTTGTATTGGATACCCTGCAAAAGTTCGGGGCGAAGGCTACTTTTTTTTGTATAGGGAAAAATGTGATTGCCAATCCGGAATTATATAGGAGACTGATCAATGAAGGACACCGGGTGGGCAATCATACGCAGAACCATCTCAATGGGTGGAAGACGCCTGCCGGTCAATATCTTCAAAATGTCAGGGATGCTGCGGGTGCAATCGACTCCCATCTGTTCAGACCGCCTTATGGAAGGATAACCCGTTTGCAGGCAGCGGGCCTGGCTTCTATGCCTGTTCCTTTTAAAATTATAATGTGGGATGTGCTGAGCGGCGATTTTGACAGAAAGATCTCCGGGAAGAGATGCGCTTCTCATGTGATCTCAAAGGCCCGTAAGGGGTCTATTATTGTTTTTCATGATAGCGAAAAGGCATTTGAGCGAATGAGCTTCGCTTTGCCTGAAATATTGCATCATTTTTGTGGGTTGGGCTACAGGTTTGAAACGATTCCGCGTTAACGGTCCGAAGGAGGCTTTTATAATCTTTTAAGGACTTTTTGTGGAATTTCGTCTACAAAATAAATTGGGCCTGGGTAGACACCCTGGCCCGTTTTTAATCCGTACCCTATGAAAACTAGTTTAAAGGTAAAACAATTTTTCATTTATCCAAAGTAATTTCCTTTATCCATAAGGTTTTCACAAGGATGGCAGCCTTCCGGTAATCAATACCGGTGAAAGGGATCGGGGTATATGGGTATATGCAAGGAGGGTATATAAGAAGGAATAAGGCGTATAGGGAAGAAATAGGTCTCAGAGGCCAATGCCCGGATTTCCGGGAAGAACTGTTTTTTTGATATTTAAAATGAAATAATATAAAAGATGTTAATCGATACACACTGTCATCTTTATAGTAAGGAGTTAACCGGGGAATGGGCGGCGCTGATCGACAGGGCGGTAGAGGCGGGGGTCGGGAAGTTCTATATGC
>PLXD01000508.1 GCA_003151295.1 Chitinophagaceae bacterium
CGGTCGTCGCCGCTTTCGGAACCAGGCGGATCCTGTACGGTTCCGACTGGCCGGTATGCCTGGTGGCCGGATCCTATAGCCAGATGATCCATATCGTCCGCGATTATTTTGCGGGATTTTCGCAATCGGAGCAAACTGCATTTTTCGGTGGGAACGCAACAACGTTTTATAATCTCTAAAAGGGCAATAAAATATTTTTATGAACTTAGAATTACAGGACAAAATAATCATCGTATCAGGCGGAGCCAAAGGCATCGGAGAAGGAATCGTAAAGGTCCTGGCGAGGGAAGGAGCCATCCCCTTCATCGTAGGAAGAAATGAACAGGACAACCTGCATACCGTTGCCGCTGTGGAAGCCGCCGGCGGAAAAGCTTTCCAGGTGGTGGCGGAACTGACGCAGCCGTCCGAATGCATGAAAGCAGTAAAGACCGTATTGGATAAATTTGGCCGGATCGACGGGCTGGTGAACAATGCCGGCGTCAATGACGGCGTGGGGCTGGAATCCGGTAATTATGAGGGTTTCATGGCTTCCCTGCACAAAAACCTGGTGCACTACTATTTATTGGCGCATCATGCTTTACCGGCTCTGATCAAATCCAGGGGATCGATCGTTAATATCAGTTCCAAGACGGCGGAGACCGGACAGGGTGGCACTTCTGCCTATGCCGCTGCCAATGGAGGAAGGAATGCCCTGACCCGGGAATGGGCGGTGGAGCTCTTGAAATATGGTATCCGCGTGAACGCCATCGTGGTGGCCGAATGCTGGACGCCGCTTTATGAGAAATGGATCGAGACACTTCCCAATCCCGAAGAGAAATTGAAATCGATCGTCGCGAAAATTCCTCTCGGGAACAGGATGACCACGGCCGAAGAGATAGCGGATACCACCGCATTTCTCCTGTCAAAGAAATCAGGCCATACAACCGGTCAGTTGATACATGTGGATGGCGGCTATGTACATCTGGACAGGGCATTGGCTAACGCATAATCCCCTACATGAGATCATTAGTTTGCATACGACCCGGCAGTTTTGAATACAAGGAGGCAAAGGCGCCTGTCCTGTTGCCCGGGCAGGCGATCATCCGTATCAGGCGTATCGGTATCTGCGGAACCGACCTGCATGCTTTCGAAGGCACACAACCCTATTTTGAATATCCCCGCATCCTGGGACATGAGCTGTCGGGCGATCTTATCGACTTCGATGAGGCCCCCGGATTCGTGCCGGGAGAAGCAGTGACCTTCCTCCCTTATTTCAACTGCGGCCACTGTATTGCCTGCCGCTCGGGCAAGCCCAACTGTTGCGTAACGATCAAAGTCTGCGGCGTACATGTCAATGGGGGGATGGTAGATTACCTGTCAGTTCCCTCTTCCACTTTATTGCATGGGGATGGGCTCAGCCATGATGAACTCGCACTGATAGAGCCCCTGGCCATTGGGGCTCATGCTGTGAGAAGAGCCGCCGTGCAGGAAGGGGAATTTGTCCTGGTTGTGGGCGCCGGCCCTATCGGGCTGGGAACCATGGAAGCAGCGCGGATCGCCGGGGCGCAGGTGATCGCCATGGATATCAATCAGGGAAGGCTGCAGTTTTGCCGGGACCGGCTGCACCTGCTGCATACAGTCCATGCAGGATCAGCCGATACGACCGGGCAGATCAGAGAAATCACCCGAGGCGATATGCCGACCGTCGTGATCGACGCGACGGGTAACCTGGCAGCCATCAATAACGCGTTTCAATATATGGCCCATGGAGCACGGTATGTGCTGGTAGGTCTACAGAAAGGGGAGATCGTCTTTAGCCATCCCGAATTCCATAAGCGGGAGGCAACGCTGATGAGCAGCCGCAATGCGACCCGCATCGATTTTGAGAAAGTGATCGATTCGTTGAAGACGGGTAAGATCGATCCGACGACTTATATCACCCATCGTGCGCCCTTCGAAAGGGTGAAAGATGAGTTTGAGAGTTGGCTCGATCCGGCGAACGGCGTGATAAAGGCGATGGTGGAAATGTGAGTGGTGAGTGGGGAGTGAAAATTTGATAGAATAAATATTTTTAATTGAGTAAGAAGATTTTGTCTTTCGGGGAATTGCTGTTACGGATCTGTCCGGATGCCGGGGGCGAATGGCTGCAACAAAGCCAGCTGTCTTTTTACGTAGGCGGTGCGGAAGCCAATGTGGCGACAGCCCTGGCCTTATGGGGTATCCCATCGGCCTATTGTACCGTGTTACCGGATCATTCCGTCGCCCGGCAGTTGGACGAATATCTGCGATCCAGGGGTATCGATACCTCCTCCATCCGCTGGCAGGGAGATCGACTGGGATTGTATTTTTTGACGAGGGGCAAGGACCTGAAGAATGCCGGTGTGATCTATGACAGGGAGGGTTCCTCTTTTTCGGAACTCAGACCGGGGACCCTTGATTGGGATGAATTATTAGAGGGAATCTCCTGGCTGCATTTCAGTGCTATCTCCCCGGCACTTAATGCCTGGGTGGCAGTCGTCTGCGAAGAAGCCGTCAAAGCTGCCGTCGCAAAGAAGATACCCGTTTCCGTGGATTTGAATTACCGTGCTAAACTATGGAAATACGGAAAACAGCCGTTGGAAGTCATGCCGGGTCTGGTAAGTCATTGCGATCTGATCATGGGTAATATATGGGCTGCGGAGAAAATGCTGGGGATTCCGACCGGCGAAGGCATTCATGCTAAAAGCGGCAAGGAAGACTACCTGGAACAGGCCCGGCTCACGAGTGAAAGGATACAGGCGCAATTTCCACGGGTGAAGATCGTCGCTAACACTTTCCGTTTTGATGAGGGCCTCGCCGGGATCCGGTATTATACCACCTTGTTTGCGGAAAGCCATCTGCATGTGTCTGAGGAATATTGTGCGGAAAAAATCGTCGATAAAGTAGGAAGCGGAGATTGTTTTATGGCGGGATTGCTCTATGGGTTGTACAGGCGGCTGTCGCTATCCGATACCCTGGAGTTTGCCACCGCAGCCGCTTTCCAGAAGCTATTCGTACTAAGCGATGCTACCGATCGGACGGTCGCTGCTATTGTGGCAGGCAGTATAGCATACGTAAATAGGCGGTAAAAAAAACGGTGATAAGGCAAAACGGTGATAAAAGAGACAGTTGCAAAAGAGACANNAAAAGAGACAGTTGCAAAAGAGACAGTTGCAAAAGAGACAGTGATAAAAGATATGAGTAATAAAAAAGTCATCCTTCAAAGTATTTTAGACCAGGGCATGTTGCCGCTGTTTTATTGGGACAGTTTAGCGGTGAGCCTGGAAGTGGTCAGGACCCTGTATAAAGCGGGGATCCGCGCCGTGGAATATACCAATCGCGGAAAGCAGGCCCTGGAAAATTTCACAGCCCTGAAAAAAGCGGCCATCGCTGAAATGCCCTACCTGTGGATGGGGATCGGGACCATTAAATCGCCTGCGGAAGCCACCACCTTTATAGCAGCAGGGGCAGACTTCATCGTCTGTCCTATCGTAAACCCCGGGGTGGCAGCTGTGACGGAAAAAATAGGAATGCTTTGGATTCCCGGTTGCATGACCCCTACGGAAATAAATTTCGCCCAGGAACACAAGGCTGCCCTGATAAAAATATTCCCGGCTAATATCCTGGGGCCCGAATTCGTCAGCTCGATCCGGGAACTTTTTGGCGGGCAGCTGTTTATGCCGACCGGCGGGGTAGAACTGGATCTCGATAATATCCGGTCCTGGTTTCGGGCGGGTGTCTGCGCGGTGGGAATGGGTAGTAAATTGATCGGAAAGGATATCCTCAAAAATGAACAATACGACACGCTATACAGTAATACAATCAAGGCCCTTGAACTGGTCCGTGAAGGCAGGAAGAGTTGAAATTGGAATCAGGAATAGAAGAATCAGGAAATAGAAAGGAGAGTAGCTGAAATCAGAATCAGACGGTGAAAGAAGGATCAGACAAATTATTATTATGCAACTTTCTATACAGAATCTGGAAAAGATCAAAGCACCCGGGATCGTAAAGCCGGGAAAAGATCTGTTCACGCTGCCGGAAAAAGTGCTGCAGTTCGGTACGGGCGTCCTATTGAGGGGGCTTCCGGATTATTTTATCGATAAGGCCAACCGCCAGGGTGTTTTCAACGGACGTATTGTCGTCGTTAAATCCACGGAATCGGGGGATTCGGGAGCATTCGACCGGCAGAATGGACTCTATACCCTCTGTGTAAGGGGTCTGAGCCAGGGTAAAAATATCGAAGAGAATATCATCTGCTCTGCGATCAGCAGGGTATTGTCCGCCCGGGATCAGTGGGGCGAAATATTGCAGTGCGCCAAAGATCCGGCCATGCAGGTCATCATTTCAAATACTACGGAAGTAGGAATCCGGCTCGTGGAAGAATCTATCCGGCCCGGCGGCGGACAAGCAGGGACCCCTCAGCCGGGATCCCCCGTTTCCTATCCCGGGAAATTACTGGCATTTTTATATGAACGTTACCAGGCTTTTGAAGGAAGCGCCGAAGCCGGTATGGTGATCATACCGACCGAACTGATCATTGACAACGGAAAGAAACTGGCTGCTATCCTGCTGGAGCTGGCGGGGTTCAACCGGTTGGAGCCAGGGTTTATCGATTGGCTCCGTGAGCATAATCATTTTTGCAGTTCCCTGGTCGATCGTATCGTACCCGGTAAGCCCCGAGACGAACCGCTGGCGGAATTACAAAAACGGCTAGGATATACCGATGAATTACTCTCCATAGCGGAGGTATACCGGCTATGGGCAATCGAAGGCGGGGAGACGGTCCGGTCGATCCTTAGCTTTGTACAGGCCGATGCCGGCGTGATCATCAGGCCTGATATAGAAATTTACCGGGAACTGAAGATTCGCCTGTTGAACGGCACCCATACGCTAAGCTGCGGGCTTGCTTACCTCGCGGGGTTTGGTACCGTAAAACAAGCTATGGAAGATGCCCTGTTTGCCGCTTTCGTTTCCGACCTGATGTTAAAGGAGATCGCGCCTTCCATACCTTACGAGCTTCCGTTATCCGCTGCACTGGATTTTGGGGCGGAGGTATTGGATCGTTTCCGAAACCCGAATCTTCAGCACCAGTGGCTCAGCATCACGATGCAATATTCTTCCAAGATCAAGATGCGCGATATCCCCGTGTTATTGCAGCATTATAAAAAGCATGAATCGCCGCCCGTACTTTTTTCACTGGGCTTTGCCGCTTACCTGCTGTTTATGCGGGCAGTGAGAAAGCAAGGGAATGTATATGAGGGGCAAAACAAGGGAGTGTATTATCCGATCAATGATGAACGGACCGCTCATTTTCATGCGCTTTGGGAGGAATTTTCACCGTCCGAACTTGTGAGTCATGTGCTTCGTGAGCGGGAATGGTGGGGGGCAGACCTCTCGGTATTAAAAGGCTTCGAAGAAGCCGTAAGCAAACAATTAAACGCTTTATTAAATATTGGGGCCGCGGCGACACTGGCCGCTATCCGGCAAAAAAATTCCTTGTAAAGGAACGGATAGTCCTTATACTATGTCAAAAAAACTAAAAAAATGAAACAACGTGTATTGAAAGTGCATCCCGATGATAATGTACTGTTAGCGCTTACTGATCTGTCAAAAGACGAAACCGTTAGGGTTGACGATGGGGAGTACGTTTTACAGGATGCGATAAAGGCGAAACATAAATTTGCGACGGTCGATCTGCAGCCTGGCGATTCCCTCATTATGTATGGGGTGTTGGTTGGGAAAGCTCAGCAGCGGATCCCTAAGGGAGAGTTGATCAGCACCGGGAACGTGAAGCATGCGGCCAGTGATTTCACGGTCGGAGAGCGACATACGGATTGGGTGAAACCCGATGTTTCCAAATTCACCGGGAAGACATTTTCCGGTTATCACCGCGCCGATGGCAGCGTGGGCACCGCTAATTATTGGGTAGTCATTCCCATGGTCTTTTGCGAGAACAGGAACCTGGAGGTTCTGCAGCAAGCCCTCGTAAACGACCTGGGATACGGAAGGAATCAATCCTATCAATTGCAGGCGCAACAGCTGGTCGAATTATACAAGGCGGGGAAGAGTGCCGAAGAGATCCTGCAGACGGACTTGCAAGCGAATTACGATAAGCACGCTTCACACCGGCTTTTCCCGAATATCGACGGGATCAAATTCCTGACACATGCGGGAGGTTGCGGAGGCACCCGGCAAGATGCCCAGGCATTATGTGGGTTGCTGGCAGGCTATATCACGCATCCCAACGTAGCCGGTGCCACCGTGCTGAGTCTCGGCTGTCAGAATGCGCAGGTCAGTATGCTTGAAGAGGAGATCGCCAAACGTTCCCCGCAATTCACCAAGCCGATGTATATACTGGAGCAACAGAAGATCGGAAAAGAGTCTTCGCTGCTGTCGGAAGCGATCAAACAGACCTTCGCGGGACTGATAAAGGCAAATCAGCAGACCCGGCAACCGGCGCCGCTCAGCAAAATATGCATTGGCCTGGAATGCGGTGGATCCGATGGGTTTTCCGGCATATCCGCCAATCCCGCAATCGGTTATACTTCCGATTTGCTGGTGAGCCTCGGCGGATCGGTCATCCTCGCCGAATTCCCCGAATTATGTGGGGTGGAGCAGAATCTCAGCGACCGTTGCGTCGATACCGGAATGGCCGAACGCTTTTCCCAACTGATGCGGACCTATAATGACAGAGCCAAGGCAGTCGGCTCGGGTTTCGATATGAATCCATCGCCGGGTAATATTAAAGATGGATTGATCACCGATGCGATCAAGTCGGCGGGCGCCGCCAAGAAGGGGGGGACTTCCCCGGTCACTGCCGTGTTGGACTATCCGGAGAAGGTAACGAAACCGGGATTGAACCTGCTCTGTACGCCCGGCAACGATGTGGAATCGACGACGGCGGAAGTAGCCTCCGGCGCCAATATCGTGTTGTTCACCACGGGCCTGGGAACGCCTACGGGCAATCCTGTTGCACCGGTCGTTAAGATTGCAAGTAATACCGCCTTATACAATAAGATGAGGGATATCATAGATATCAACACGGGTACCATTATTGAAGGCGAAGAGACCATCCGCCAGGCCGGTGAGCGCATTCTGGAGTATGTGATCGGTGTGGCCAGCGGTGAGATCGAAGTCGCGTCGATACGGCATATCCAGGATGATTTTATTCCCTGGAAAAGAGGAGTGTCCCTGTAACGCTCTATGCACAGACTATCCCGGAGCATGGTATGAATGAATAATATGAAACGATTATTGATAGCCTATCTTTTTTTTCTCACTGGTGAGCTGGCGAATGCACAGACTGTCCGTCTTTATGTTTCAGAACGGGGCAATGATGAAGATCAGGGTTCTATGGCAAGACCTCTTAAATCATTGGGAGCCGCCTTGCAAAAAATAGCGGGCCTGAACGTGAAAGAAACCGACATTCTCTTGCGTGCCGGAACGTACCGGTTGGATACGACCCAGCTGATCACACCCGCGCTTTTACAAGGGCGCCGGCTCCTGATAGCCCCATACGGGCACGAGAAAGTGACGATCAGCGGGGCTCGTTTGATACATCCTTCCTGGAGCGCCTGGAAAGAGAAGATCCTGCAGGCGAATATAGGCAAAGGGCTGTCCCCCGATCAGTTGTATTGTAATGGCAGACTTCTTCATATGGCCCGTTACCCCAATTATGATTCCACCGCCAGCGTCTTTAATGGCACGGCTGGGGACGCCATCAGTAAGGAAAGGATTAGCAGGTGGAAACATCCGGCAGGGGGATATGTACATGCCCTCCACCAGGGAGAATGGGGTAGCTTTCATTACAGGATCCTGGGGGTAGATGCCAACGGGGACCTGGAATGGGAAGGAGGCTGGCAGAATAACCGTCCGGCCCCCCTCCATCCGCAATACCGCTTCGTGGAGAATATCCTGGAGGAACTGGATGCACCCGGAGAATGGTACTATGACCGGGATGCAGGCATCCTGTATGCTTACCCCCTGCCGGGAGACGATCCTTCCACCGCACTATGGGAATATTCCTTCCTCGACCAGTTATTCGCCATTCGCGGAGAGGCCATAAGACCCGTACGCGGGGTGACTATCCGCGGACTCTCTTTCAGGGGTACCAACAGGACTTTTATGCAAACCAGGGAACCCCTTCTGCGGACTGACTGGACTATCTATCGCGGAGGCGCTGTTTTCATACAGGATGCGGAACAGATTCGCATAGAAGACAACAACTTCGAAGGACTTGGAGGCAATGCGATTTTTATCAGCGATCATGCCAGGGAGGTATCGGTCACCGGGAATCTCATAGAACAGATCGGGGCCAGCGCCATCGCCTTTGTGGGCAGCCCCTCGGCGGTGCGTTCCCCCAGCTATCAGTATAATCATTTTATTCCCATCGATAGTATGGATAAGCAGCCCGGTCCCCGTACAAACGATTATCCCGCTTCATGCCGCGCCTATGACAACCTGATCCATGACATAGGCCGGATCGAAAAACAGGTGGCTGGCGTGGAGATCGATATGGCTTCCGGTATTACGGTCAGCCATAATACGATATATAACCTGCCCCGTTCAGGCATCAATATCGGCGATGGCTGCTGGGGCGGTCATCTGATCGAATATAATGACGTATTCAATACCGTCCTGGAAACGGGTGACCACGGCGCATTCAACTCCTGGGGACGTGATCGCTACTGGCTGCCGGATGGTCATGCTGTGGACAGTCTCACGAACAGATACCCGGGTATGCCCTTCTGGGATGTAGTGAAGCCCATCACCCTGCGGAATAACCGCTGGCACTGCACCCATGGCTGGGATATCGACCTGGATGACGGATCCTCTAACTACCATATTTATAATAATCTATGCCTTAACGGCGGCTTGAAACTGAGGGAAGGCTTTGGAAGGGTCGCCGAAAATAATATAATGGTCAATAATTCTTTTCACCCCCATGTATGGTTTAACAGGAGTGGTGATATATTCCGGCACAATATCGTTTTTGCGGACTATGCCCCGATCGGTATAGAAGTTTGGGGCAAGCAGGTGGACAGTAATTTCTTCCTGCTGGGCTCTTCCCTGGCGGCGGCCCGGAAAAACGGTACGGATAGACATAGCCTGTCAGGGAACCCGTTATTTGTGAATGCTGCCGAGGGTAATTATACCATGGCTTCGAATTCCATGGCTTTGCGGATAGGCTTCCGGAATTTCCCGATGGATCGTTTTGGGGTCGTGAGCCCTTCGCTGAAGAGGCTGGCAGCCCGGCCCCCGGTCCCGGATATGCGGATCTTACAGGGAACCAAAAAAGGTGAGACCATCGAATGGATGGGGGCTCTGATCAAAAACATCGAGGGGCTGGGTGAACGTTCGGCAGCCGGCTTATACGATGAGAATGGCATCCTACTGGTGAAGGTACCCGACGGATCGCGTGCCGCCACCGCTCAACTGAAAAAAGGCGACGTGATCCGTTCCATTAATGGGAAGGATGTAAATACCGTCAAGGAATTTTTAGCAGCATTGCAGGCAATCAACTGGCAAGGACGGGCTACCCTCGTCATTTTCAGGAATCAGCAGGAGCGGGAACTGAAGATGCCCTTGAAATAGAAGTATCCAATCCCGGCGGCCGGTTCAATAGCCAGATAATATAATTTGTTGTATATATCGAAGGAAAGTAATCTATACTTTGAAGTAAGCAGGGAGTACACTAAACGCTTAAGATCAGGTATCCTACTAAAAAAATACCGATAAGCAGGATGCAAAATGCAAGGATAGTAGAAAGCAGGGGAGAGGGGCGGTAAGCAGGATCTGACAGCAGGCGATCGGTCCTTTTATAACGCAGGAAGGCTAACAGACCGATCAGGGCGCCAAACCCGACCAGGAAAATCCCCAAAACGGAAGAATATCCCCGGCTGGGTTGAAGGACAGGTCTTTGCAGGACGATGGATAATTGTTTTACGAATAGGGTGAATTTTACCACCACAAATCCAAACGCCATGATCCCAATGCTGGTCCGGGTCCAGGCAAGGAAAGTGCGCTCGTTGGCCAGGTGATCGCTCAGGCTGCCGGGCGAACCGGATCTTTTGTCGGTATTTTCTGTTGGTTTTTGCGCTTCCATACGAATTGAGTACAAGTTACAGGGAAATCCCTATTTTCGTTCTTCCATGTTCGATTTCCGGCTTAAAGTATTTTATACGGTCGCCAAGCGCCTCAATTTTACCAGGGCCGCCGAAGAATTGTATATTACCCAGCCCGCCGTTACCAGGCATATCCACGAAATCGAAAATCATTTTAAGGTAAAATTGTTTGAACGGAACGGTACGAAGATAAAACTGACCGCTGCGGGTGAAGTGTTATTACATCACAGCGAACAACTTTTTAACGTTTACCGGAACCTGGAGTTTGAAATAAATACCTATTCGCAACGACATAGCGGCGAATTGAATATTGGGGCCAGCACTACGGTAGCGCAGTATGTTTTGCCCCCGGTGCTGGCGGCTTTCCATAAGAAATTCAAGGATATAAAGGTTAGCCTGACCATTAACAATACGGAACAGATCGAGCAGGCTTTGCAGAATCAGCATATAGATCTCGGCATTATTGAAGGCAGGTCGAAAAATACGTTGTTTAAATACACGGAATTCATAAAAGACGAGTTGGTATTGATATCCGCCTCCGGACATCCCCTGGCCAAAAAGGCGAACATTAAACCGGAGGAGCTGCTAAAGATCCCACTTTTGTTGAGGGAACCCGGTTCGGGAACCCTGGAAGTGATCGCGCATGCTTTAAAACCTTTGGGTATAAAAATATCCCAATTGCAAAACGAAATGCAGTTGGGGAGTACCGAAAGTATGAAGCGGTACCTATTGCATTCCAACTGCATGGCCTTCCTTTCCATTCATGCCGTATCAAAAGAATTGCAGCAAAAGGAATGCTGTATCATCCATGTGAAGGGACTGCATGTGGAGCGGTTCTTTTATTTTATACAGCAACACGGCCACGCGGAAGCGTTGCCCGACCTGTTCATGAAATTTTCCCGCCATTATAATTTCAGGTAAACTGCTGCAAATCTATTTCAATTGACCCGGCAGGTCAATTGAAAAATAGTGACAAGTATTGTATTTTTCATCGAAATAGTAAGGACTTCTTATAACCTGTGGTAATGGAGAATCACATAATACCATTTCTCTTGTAAGGTTACAATAATGAGCTTTGCCAGGCAAAACAGAAGTAATTATGAAAGAGACGATTTATCCCGGCACCGTTCTGGTGAAAGAAATCCCGGTGAAAGAAACGCTGGTGAAGGGAGTCCCGGTAAAAAAAGGATTATTAGACCGGAGCATTACGACCCGGGAGGTCATCTTTTTATTGGCAGTCGTTTTTTGTTTGTCCTCTCTTATTTCCCCACCCATTGCCCTGTTGATGGGTTTGGTGATCGCCCAGTTTATTGGACACCCTTATCTTCGCCTTAACCATAAGGCCACGCATATCCTATTACAGGTCTCCGTAGTGGGTTTGGGGTTTGGCATGAATGTAGGTAGTGCCCTGAAGGCTGGAAAAGAAGGAGTTTTATTTACCATCGTTTCCATCATCAGCACATTGACTATCGGATCGATGATAGGTAAATTTTTAAAAATCGAAAAGAAGACTTCGTACCTGATATCCGCCGGTACGGCTATTTGCGGAGGTAGCGCCATCGCTGCTATTTCCCCGGTGATCAAGGCGGAAGAGAAGCAAATATCGGTGGCGCTCGGCACCATCTTCATTCTTAATTCCATCGCCTTATTTTTATTTCCCGTTATCGGCCAGGCCCTGCATTTGTCTCAAACGCAGTTCGGATTATGGGCCGCCATTGCTATACACGATACCAGTTCGGTAGTCGGTGCAGCCGGCAAATACGGCAGTCAGGCATTGGAAATAGCGACGACTGTAAAATTAGCCCGGGCATTATGGATCATACCGGTTGCTTTTTTGTCGACTTTCATTTTCAAAAACAAGAGCAGCAAACTCAAGATTCCTTATTTCATCGGCTTATTTGTGCTGGCCATGATCGCCAATACCTATGTTCCCGGAGTGGCGGCGTTTAGCCATTATGCGGTCGTTATCGCCAAATCGGGGCTGACCCTGACGCTTTTTCTGATCGGTTGCGGTTTGTCGCGTAAGGTGTTGCAATCCGTCGGCTTTAAACCTCTGATACAGGGGGTAGTGTTGTGGGTCGGGATTTCGTCGGCGGCATTGTGGGCGGTCATGTCGCTGGCCCAATAATGTTTTTAATGACAGAATGGATGTTTAATATTAGTTACTCGATCCACTTGCGGAGGACTATTATTTCATTTGGAAGCGTCGCAATTTTCAATTCATCGCCTTCCAGCATTTTGTCCCGCCGCTTATTGCTTTTTACGAGCACTTTGCTGTTCTTCCAGGGATTTTCCAGGATGCAGGTCCTTCCTTTTTCGCTCGTCAGCACGACATATTCGACCGTGCCGTTTTTCAGGGAAGAAGAGACGAAGAAGGCGCCATTCTCTTAGCTGTTTGAATGAAGCGTTTTGGTTTACCGGCCAGGCGGGGAACAAACGGATGACGCCCTCGTATCCCTGTAATAACATTTCGTTTAGACAGGAAGGAATGGCGCTCAGGGTTTCTATGCCTTCGCCGTCCTGGGTGACCCATAGGTTCGGCAATGCCGTTTTTTGTATCCGGGCCCTCAATTCTTCCAAACCATGCATCATCACTCTTCCAAATCCGGGTAATGTAGCGGAGCCGGAACCGGTTCCTCCTTCACAGGCTTTGTTCCTGATCATGCCATTCACATTCTCCGTTGGAATCGGGCTTAGGTGTTGTAAGATATGATTCCACTTCTCTTTTTTATCCCGGTCGAGATCTAAATAGTTGCTGACCTCAAGTATCCCTTTGAAAAACATACGCAACAAACCCAGGGTAATGGTAGGGTTAATGTCCCCATAATCCTTTTTCCAGTTTTCGCTAAAGGGTCCGACTTCCCAGAAATTATCATCGTAATCGATGTATCTGCCATCTTTAAATTTCAGGTAATCTTCCCAGAAAGCAGCCACTTCCTTAAGGAAAGGATAGATTTCCCTAGCGTAAGCGGTATCGTATGTAAAACTCCGGGCCACGTGTTGGAATTTATATTAAATTGCCTTCCGGATTCATAAAGAGTCTTGAGTCCGGAAATTTTATCATTAACCTGAAGGAGAATACTATGAGAAAGCTATATAGGATGATCTTTTCTTTGTGCGTCTTTACGCCGGCAGCAATGACGGGTGATCATTGTTTTGCCCAGAGCGGTCGTTTTTCCTCTCCGGAACATCCGGGCGTAGTCTCCTACACCTATCGAAAATATTTTGAAAAGGATGTGCCTTCCACACTGGATACGATCAAAGCGAATGGAATAACGGACATTGAATTTTCCAATCTTTTTGGGCAGACGGCGGCAGGGTTGCGTAAGATGCTAGATGCGAGAGGTCTTTACTGCTCTTCCTTCGGCGTGGGATACGATGATCTTATCGGTAAGACGGCGGAGGTAGCGCAGAATGCAAAAACCCTGGGCGCCCAATACGTCAGGGTTGCCGGCATCCCTCACCAGGGGGCATTTACGTTGGAAGAGGCGCAGAAAGCCGTCGACGATTTCAATAAGTTCGGTAAAATACTCAAGGAGCAATACGGGCTGACTTTCATATACCATAATCACGGGTTTGAATTCCAGCCTTATGGGGATGGAACTCTTTACGACCTGATCGTTGCAAAGACGGACCCGAAGTGGGTAAGCTTTGAAATGGATATTCTTTGGGTATTCTTCCCCGGCCGGGATCCGGCCGAGCTCATTCGTAAATACGGGAACCGTTATAAAGCGCTCCACTTAAAAGATTTACGGGAGGGGATAGCCACCGGGAGTTTGTCTGGGGGGACTTCAGGCAATAATGATGTGGTCCTGGGCCAGGGCCAGATCGATATTCCGGGCGTCATCGGGGCTTCCCTGCCGGCGGGTATCCGGCATTACTATATAGAGGATGAGAGCGATAGTGTAAGCATGCAGGTTCCTCAAAGTATAGCGTATCTGAAAAAACTTACCCTACCCAACACCTTGTCTGCAGCCGAAAAGCGGGAAGGGTGGCGCTTGCTGTTTGACGGGAGGACGTCTAAAGGCTGGGTTGGCGCGCATTCCGATAGCTTTCCTTCCAGGCCGAACGGTTGGATTGTGAAGGACGGGATGATCACCATCCGGAATTCGGGAGGCGAAGAGGCAAAGAATGCAGGGGATATCGTTACCATAGATGAATACGGGGCATTCGATATTAGTTTTCAGTTCAGGATGAGCAGGGGCGCTAATAGCGGGGTCAAATATTTTGTGACCCTCCAGGAGCAGACGGGCGGATCGGCTATCGGGCTGGAATACCAGATCCTGGATGATAGCGTACATCCCGATGCCAAACTGGGCCGTAACGGAGACCGGACACTGGCATCCCTGTATGACCTGATTCCGGCCAATAAACCCCAAAGTTGCCTGCGTCCAATAGGGCAATGGAACACGGGTCGGATCGTCGTGTACCCGGATAACCGTGTAGAACATTATCTGAACGGGGTCAAAGTGCTGGAATATGTTCGTAAATCTCCGGCGTACAAGGACCTGGTTGCCATCAGTAAATATAAGATATGGAAGAATTTCGGAGAAGCCGACCGGGGGCATATCCTATTACAGGATCATGGTTTTGAGGTCAATTTCCGAAATATCCGGATCAAGACATTGCAATAACTCCCATTTGTATGTTAATTATAATTTATTAACCAAATGATTGCCGTTATATGAAAAGCCAGTTAGAGAATTATTACCGGCTGACCGGGCTAAAGTCTGTCAAATTCCGCTTTGCTAACGATGAATACAGTACCATGTCTGGTCCCTGTTGGGAAAACGATCTTGTCTGATATATCCTCCCAGTTTATCAGATCGGTAGATAGCACCGCTCCCATTGTATGCTCGTTATACTTATCCAAATAGACGATCCATTGGGAGTCGGTATGCAGAACAGTGGGTCCTTCGGCCCAATAATTTCCTGTAATGGAAGGCGAGGGCGGCCCATAACCGTAGGTAAGATGGCTGCTAAAAGCGAGATGCAGGTTTTTTTGTGGTACAGGTTTCAGGGTCTCGTCTTTCAGGAACATGATATATTTATTGTCTGCTCGTTGGATAGTGGCATCGATCACGTTAAAGCCCTGGTCATAGAGGAGTTTTGTATGGCTAAAGATCAAAAAGTCTTTTGTCGTCGTATAATAAATGCGGTGATTGTATTTTTCATCGCCGGAAGTATCGCTGTTGGGGAAGCGCCCGGGAATGGTCGTTGCCCAATAGATCATATATTGCCCGGAAGGCCGGTCATAAAAGACTTCAGGGGCCCAACAATTCTTAGCTTCTTTTTCACGGCTCATGACGGGTATGAATTTTTGTTTAGACCAATGCGCAAGATCTTTCGAATGAGCATATCCAATTCCCCTGCCATGCCAGCTCGCTGTCCATACCATGTGGAACAGACCATCCGGTCCTTTTAGGATACAGGGATCCCGCATCAATTTTTCTTTACCCACCATGGGTTTCAGGAATGTGCTGTCATGATGCAATGCTGTCCAGTGATACCTGTCGTAGCTATAGGCCAGGTGAAGGCCGTCTTGTCCATTATCCTTAAAATAGCAAAACAGAAATACTTTATCGCCTGGCTCCTGTTGTGCATAAGCCGACCCTGACAAAATAATCGACAAAAATCCTATGAAAGCTATTTTCATTATTTAATTTTTCCTGCTCAAATATAAGAACGAGTTTCACTTCAGCAAAACCATTCTTTTTGTTCCCGCTAGTTGGCCATCGACAATCAATGTATAATTAAGGAATGAATCTTTCGAGTCGCTGATCTACGAACAGGCAATAAAATCTATGAATCGAAACGAATTTTGCTCTATCTTCCGGTAAGTATTTTTAGCATTTAATTTGCCGATATGAAATTCCTGAACCTTATTAGCCGGAACCTATCCAATCATGCCTCGCATATTCCATGGGCTGTTTTTTTGTGGGGAGGCTTGCTCTTCGGGCCTAATCGAATAATCGCGCAAAATTCCATAAAGTCTTATGTTCAGCAGGCCCAGGTGAACATAAGGAGTATAAATCCGGTATCATATGCAACATATAAATAGAAAAATCCTGGTGATCGGTAGTTCCAACACCGATATGGTTATAAAAACCCGGCGTTTTCCCCAGCCCGGTGAAACGATCCTGGGCGGTGAGTTTTTTATGTTTGCCGGGGGTAAGGGTGGCAATCAGGCGGTTGCCGCGGCAAGACTGCAAGGCGATGTGACTTTTGTATGCAAGACCGGAACCGATATTTTCGGCACGAATGCCATCGAAGGCTATAAAAAGGAAGGCATTGAGACCGGGTATATCCTTCGCGATGAGCAGCTACCGTCCGGCGTGGCGTTGATAACGGTAAATGGAGAAGGAGAAAATAATATTGTGGTGGCTTCCGGGGCCAATTATTCGTTTGCAATAAAGGATGCCGATAACCTGTTGCCGGTTATTCGGGATGCAGCCATCCTATTGTTGCAGTTGGAGATCCCATTAACAACCGTTGAGAAGATCGTCGCCATTGCAAAAAAAACATCTGCCAAAGTTGTACTAAACCCCGCGCCTGCCCAAGTCTTGAGCGATGTGCTGCTGAATGGGTTATACCTCATCACACCTAACGAGACCGAGGCGGAAACGTTAACGGGCATTCAGGTAGTTGATGCAGATAGCGCCAGGCTGGCTGCCATGTATTTAAGGGATAAAGGAGTGCAACATGTAATTATCACACTTGGTTCAAAAGGTGCATTTGTATCGATCGATGAATTTGAAGGGTTGGTACCGGCTCCCGTGGTAAAAGCTGTCGATACGACGGCTGCGGGTGACGTTTTTAATGGGGCGTTGGTAGCGGCACTGGCAGCAAACAGGGATATCCAGGAATCGATCGTTTTTGCCTGTAAAGCAGCCGCCCTGTCCGTAACAAGAATGGGTGCTCAATCCTCGGCGCCCTATTTACATGAAATAAAATAAAACGATTCGCCATGTTCATTATTGAAAATTATTCTACTGCTATCCTCTTCTGCGTCATTACCATGTTTTGCTGGGGGAGTTGGGCCAATACGCAAAAGCTGGCTGCCGGGGAGTGGCGGTTCGAATTGTTTTATTGGGATTATGTGATTGGTATTTTGCTTACAGCCCANNGGCGGATGCGCGCCAGGCTTCCGGTTCGAAAATCGGCTCTGCAATATTGGGTGGCATTATTTTTAACGCGGCCAATATTTTGCTGGCTGCTGCTATTGCCATCGCCGGCATGTCGGTCGCTTTCCCGGTAGGCATCGGGTTGGCCCTGGTGATCGGTGTGGTCGTGAATTATATCGATCTGCCTGTTGGAAATCCCGTATTGATTTTTGGAGGAGTGGCATTGGTCGGCATCGCCATTTTGTTGAATGCTTTTGCGTTCCGTCGTAGCGCTTCCCATAAAGAGGCGGTTTCTAAAAAGGGCTTAACGCTTTCCGTGGTGAGTGGTATTTTGATGGGAACATTCTATAAATATGTGGCCGCTTCCATGTTTACCGATTTTACCCACCCCGAAGCAGGAAAGCTAAGCCCCTATACCGCTGTTGTATTTTTTGCGATGGGTATCCTGCTCAGCAACTTCTTATTCAATTCGATATTGATGAAGAGACCTTTCGCAGGAATCCCTGTAAGCTATAGTGATTATTTCAAAGGCAGTTTTAAGAATCATCTTACCGGTATTTTAGGAGGATTGTTGTGGTGCGTCGGTATGTCATTCAATATTATCGCCAGCGGAAAAGCAGGGACTGCCATCTCTTACGGGTTAGGGCAAGGTGCTACCGTAGTGGCAGCTATCTGGGGCATATTCATTTGGAAAGAATTTAAGGGTGCGCCCAGAGGAACGGGGAA
>PLXD01000462.1 GCA_003151295.1 Chitinophagaceae bacterium
CAGAAGAATAATCCGGGCGGTGAACCTATAAGCGGAACGCTCTGGTTTGATTTTAGTAATTAACCGATGCTTTAATTCGATGCCGCCGTTTTGCCCAGTAGGTCATTTAATGTCGTCTCCATCTGTAATGCCTTGGGAATCAATACTTGATCTTCGATATGGGCATGCATGCACAAATCCTGCTCAAAGGTTTGTAATTGAGCCATCAGGATGNNCATAAAGTCCGATGGTGTGCCGTATGTCCTTTAGCTCATCTTCGGTGTCATGGTGGTCGGCAAGAAACCCCGCGATGGAGTATTGTTGCCTGGCAAGAATAAACTCGGAAAAATAGCCACGCGCATTATCCGCCCTCCTCAACAACATAATATAGGGCAGTAGCTCCGTTTCTTCCGCCTGTATATGTGCCGTAAGATCCTGGCAATACTTATGGAAAAAATTCTGTAAGGCAGCCAGGATGGGATGATGAGAAGTATACAGTCCGGAAAGCAGGAGGATGCTTTGTTCTATTTCGGGTAACTTTTTTTGAAGGTAAAAAACGTGGGTGCGTTGAATGTAATCCACAACCAGTTCAATCGGAAAAGGGTCAAATTCGCCTGCACAAAATGGCTTTTCCTCGAAAGCATGGAGCAGGGCGGCAATAAATTCCTGATTTATGCCGGGTGAAGAAGGCCGTATCGTATACCGTTGCATGACCTGAGGGAAGAAATCGTTGTTTTCGGGCATGATAATCCTGTATTTATCTCCAGGAGATACAAATTTATTAAAAATCCGGAATAATAGGACAGATCATTTTTAGCGCCTTTATGAAGGGCCATACCGATTAGGCCCCTGAAGCCCGATATAAACTAATTCCTTTTGTTAACCCAATTGAGCCTATATTTGCCGCTAATTAAAGGATTTTTATGTATTGGACTCTTGGTTTGGCTTCCTATATGGTAGAGGCACCCTGGCCCGCTAACAGGGATGATCTGATCGATTATGCCATCCGGTCCGGTGCTCCTATTGAAGTAATAGAGAATCTGCAGGAACTGGAAGAAGAGGAGATATTCGAGAATATGGAGGATATCTGGCATGATTATCCCACCTCTGAAGACTATATGTTCAACGCAGACGAGTACTAGCGACAAGGCTAACTCATTCCGCTATGAACTGGCACATCTCATTCAGATCATCAAAGGGGCCTACAATATAACCGTCATCTATCAATTTATAGAGCCCGTTTGCTTCCACCTCCACTTCAAAGTTGTTCTGCACTTTGACATGATTGCCGTTCACGGATAATATCTCTATTTCGTAGAATTTAAAAGCGCTCAATAATGTTTGCAGTGCTGTCATAAATTTATACGATAAGATTTTCAAAAATCACCTTGCTCCCGTATAACAGGCAGAGCACCGACGAAATAACAATTAAAATATTTTGCAGTATTTGTCCGTTCATGATCTTTTTGGAAAAGGGAATACTGAATAAACCGGCGGCCAGTAACATGCCGGCAATGCAGCAGCTCCGAATATGACAAGATAGATCAATCCATCGACAGGCCCTTGGCCAGTATAATCGTTCGTTGTCTTGTTTACCGACCTCCAGGTGCTCGGCCTTTTGTAAGGGAACGCAGGCATCCTATTCCAGATAAAAATCCTGTTTTGGGCCGTATCGGCCACTATCAACTTGCCTCCCGCGGTATGCACCCCCCTCGGCGCTAAAAAAGGATTCCCCTCGTCACCATAAAAAAACAAGGACGCACTGCTCTTAGACACCGCACCCCGATTACGGTCTCTGATATTTATAGCTTCATTCATATTCTTATCAGCATATTCTGGGCAATTGTTCGCCTGCCAGCATGTTCACCACTCTTCTTCCGCCGATATTGCTCTTCATCAATACCTGGCGTACATGTTCATTCGTTACTTCACCGACTATGCATGCCATTGCCCCATGCTCCCATTGCTTTAATTGAAACAGGAATTGATCGGAAACGGAGGCATCGACGATCGCGACGAATAATCCTTCATTGGCGACATATAATGGATCGAGGCCCAGCATTTCACAGGCCCCGTATACTTCTTCTTCCACCGGGATATCTCTTTGTGAGATCGTAATCCCCAGCCCTGCACCTACGGCAATCTCATTTAGCACGGTCGCGAGCCCTCCTCTTGTCGGATCGCGTAACAGGTGGATATCCTTGCCAAATTCATTGATCAATGTCAAAACGATCTTATTCAGGGGTCGGGTATCGCTGCTGATGGTTGTTTCAAACTGCAATCCCTGCCGGTGGCTCATGATGGTGATGCCATGCCTTGCCAGTGGTCCGCTCAAAACAATTTTGTCGCCCGGCTTTATATTCTCCATGCCGATGGCTGCCTTCTGATGCACTTCGCCTACCCCGGTGGTATTGATGAAGATCTTATCTCCCTTTCCTCTTTCGACCACTTTGGTATCCCCCGTCACTATCTGCACGCCCGCTGCTTCACTGGCCGCTTTTATATGCTGGAGTATCTCCCAGAACTGCTCCATCTTTAACCCTTCTTCCAGCACGAAAGCCAGCGATAAGTATCTCGCAGCGGCACCGCACATCGCCAGATCATTTACCGTCCCGTTGATAGCGAGATCGCCGATATTGCCACCTTCAAAAAACAGGGGCGACACCACATAAGTATCCGTACTCATCGCGACTTTACCTTGCAGAGTAAAGATCGCTCCATCGTGTTTCTTATCAAGTAGGTCGTTCCCAAGCAACCTGAACACGCCTGCGTCCAATAACTGACTGGTTAATACACCGCCGCTGCCATGCCCTAAGTTGATGGTATCGAAGTCTAGCTTTGGGATGGGACAGGAGACAAGCATGACAGACAATTTATTATGGATGAATTTATTAGTTGTGCTTTATTAGTGGTGCTTTTTACTAATGAATGATTACTGACGAATGATTACTGATGAACGGAACCAGCCAGGTTAAAATGATAATAGGCCGCACAGGCCCCCTCGCTGCTGACCATGGGTGCACCCAAAGGCCTTGTCGGGGTACATTTTTTCCCAAAATTCGGACACTGGTCCGGCTTTATTTTTCCCTTCATTACATCGCCGGCCAAACAGGTAGTATCTTCGTGCGCCTCGGCGATATTAATATCGAATTTCTTATTTGCGTCGAAATCGCTGTACGCTGACTTCACCGCATACCCGCTGAAAGGAATATTTCCAATGCCCCTCCATTCCCGGTTGGTGATCTCGAATATCTGATCCACTACCGCAATCGCATTTTTATTTCCTTCCGTTTCCACCACACGCGTGTACTGATTTTCCAATTTATAAGTGCCTGCTTCCAATTGCCGGACGGTCATTAAAATGCCTTCAAGCAGGTCCACGGGTTCAAATCCTGTGACTACGATGGGTATCTTATACTTTTCCACCAGCGGATAATATTCTCCGATGCCCATGATGGCGCAGACATGTCCTGCTGCTAAGAAAGCATCCACCCGGCAATCCTCATCACTCATGATTGCCTCCATAGCGGGGGGAACCAGGACATGTGAGGTCAGGATGGAATAATTTTTTACCCCCTCCCTGTATGCATGAACAACGGAAAGCGCATTGGCAGGTGCTGTAGTCTCAAACCCCACCGCAAAAAAGACCACCTCCCTGCCAGGATTTTCCCTGGCGATCTTTACGGCCTCCAGCGGAGAATATAAGATACGCACGTCGCCCCCTTTTGACTTTGCTTCCAGCAAGCTCATTCCGCTGCCAGGCACACGGATCATATCGCCGAAAGAACAGAGGATCACATCGTGCTCCATGGCCAGGTGGACGGCCTTATCGATCAGGCTGACGGGAGTAACACATACAGGGCAGCCGGGGCCATGTATCATTTGTATGTTGGCAGGCAGCATATTGAGCAGGCCATTCTTCACCAAAGAATGCGTCTGTCCCCCGCACACTTCCATGATGTTCCAGCTTCCCTTCAGTATTTTTTTGATCTCTCCCAGGAGCGTATTCACTATTTCGGGCGAACGAAACTCTGATATATATTTCATCCGTTAATTTTTTACTTTTTATGGGCCGGATGTTTCTTACCAGGATAAGAAACATCCAAATAGTATTCGATCGTCCGAATAATATCAGATCGTCGTATCATACAACTCATCCAATTCTCCCGCTTCCTTTAAATAACCGAATACCTTATTCGCCTCCTCTTCATTTACTTTGCTGATGGCCACGCCGACATGCACCAGCACGTAATCGCCAACCTCTGCCGTGGGGACCATTTCAAGCGAAGCTTCCCTTATAATCCCGCCAAAAGAAACTTTTGCCATTTTTACGGTGCCCCCATATAAATAAGTTATGGATTGTATTTTTCCCGGAATTGCTAAACACATGATTTTATCGTTTTTTCCTGTGGATATAATTTTTTACCCTTCCCGGCTTCAAGGGCCGGGACGATCCTGTTTTCGCAGTGGATCATTTGGCCGAAAGAAATATTCTCATCATTGGGAGATAAGTCCTGATGAAAATACAAGTCATACCTGTCACCATGTTCTTTTTCTATCCAGTCTACCAAAACGGCGTTTTGAAAAACACCCCCGCTAAAGCAAATTTTTTCGACCTGCATGTTCCTTGCTACCCTATCGATAAGGCATACCATTGAATAATAAAACTTCGCGGCGATATATTCCCTTGCCTTCCCGGATTTAATGTCCAGCATAATTCCCTGAATCAGAGAGGCTGTCGGTATACGGAAATGATGAGAACCCTCCTTAAACAAGGAATCATCAAAATAGGAGTCATCCATCCCGAAACCGTGTTCAGTTGCATATTCTTCCACCAACACCTGCAGATACCTCGCAGCTTCGCCTTCATAAGATTGCTTGTCGCATAGATCCAGCAGGGATGCAACCGCATCGAATAGCCGGCCTGCCGAGGAAGAGAACAGATTGGCGTTATTACTCAATAATTGATAATAATACCATTCAGTTTCCGTAAACTTTCGCTTTAACTTATCTGATTGAAGGCCGGCGTTTCCTGCTGCACAGAGCGCCGCAATGCGGGGTTCCATCGCCAGTTTATCTCCCGCAATAGCCGGGAAATAATCGAAATGATGGCAGCGTATCATCGTATTATTTTCATATTTGAAAAATTCTCCGCCCCAGATATTTTCATCACTCCCCAATCCGGTCCCATCCCAAATCACCCCGAGGACAGGTTCTGACGCGTGCAACAAATCATTCTCTGCCAGTACGGCAGCGAAATGTGCTTCGTGATGCTGAATAAATTCCGGATCCGTCCCGCTTTCGGAGGCCAGCTCAACGGCATATCGATGTGAAAAATAGTCGGGATGAAGATCCGAAACGACCTTTTCGGGCTTTACCCCATATAGCTTCAACCAATGACACAAGGTGTCCTTATACATCTGCCACGCTTCATAACTCTCGCTACTCCCTAAAAACTGGCTTATGAAAACATTGCCGTTTACCGATAATGCAAAACTGCTCTTAAGCACAGCGCCCGTCGATAGCATACAGGTTTTCGATCTCAGTCTATGCCGAAGGAAGGAAGGCGCATGTCCCCTCGATCTCCGCAAAATAATTTTTCGGTTAAAAAACTTCGAAACCTCTATAACGCTATCGTCCTGGGGAATGACAATTTCACGATTGTAACTAACTACATAATCTGCGATCCCGAATAAATATGCCAGGGCCTCTTCATCCTTATAAATGATGGGAGATCCGGAACTATTAGCGCTTGTCGCAACCAATGGCTTTCCGAAATCACTTGTGATCAATTCCAGCAAAGGACTGTAGGGAAGCATTATGCCCAACCGGTTGAGTCCCGGCGCGACATCTTCTATGACAATATTATGCCAGGCATCCCGCTTTGGGCGCAGGAGTACGATGGGCGCTTCCCGGCTTTCCAATAATGCTTTTTCCTGTTCACTGCATTCAAAATCATTCCGGATGGATCTCTCATCCGGATAAAGGACTGCAAACGGCTTGGATGGACGGTGCTTTCGGCTTCGTAAGGATCGAATGGCGGACGCGTCCATCGCATCACATAATAATAAATATCCGCCGATGCCCTTTATGGCAAGGATCTTCCCGCGCTTAAGTAAATCGTTGACCTGCGATAAAACCTCCCCGGAATCTCCGGTCAGGATAGAATCCGCATTCTCCCGTATACAAAGCTCCACACCGCATTCATCGCATGAATTTGTCTGCGAAAAGAACCTCCGGTCGGAAACATCCTTATATTCATCGTCGCAGCTTTTGCACATTGAGAAATGCTTCATGGAAGTAGAACGCCGCTCATAAGGCAGGCTGTCGATAATGGAATAGCGCGGGCCGCATTGGGTGCAGGTAATAAACGGATAGCGGTAACGCCGGTTGTTCCTGTCATGCAATTCGATCCGGCACAGGGCACAAATAGCGGTATCGGGTGATATTAATACCTTTTTCTCATGGCGATGAGCTTTCTCACCACTATGATCATCTTCGACAACAATCGAAAACCCGGAAAAGAGGGTATCTTCCACGTTATACAGCCTTGATGAGAGTATTCTTGATTGTGAAGGCGCCGACTGTTCTATTCTTTTGAAAAATAAATTTGCCCTTTCCTCCGAAGCATTAAAGAATATATGCACACCATCGCTCCCGTTTTTCACGTATCCATCCAGTCGCATTTCCGTTGCCAATCTGTATACCGTTGGCCGGAAGCCGACTCCCTGTACGATCCCATTGATATGTATCTGATAAGTATTCATGATTTATCGCCCGATTCCAACATCGTTCATTACCAGATTAGCGTTTTTCTCCCCGGACTTTTTCTCCCTTGACTTTTTCTCCTCCGATTTCTTCATTAACCACTCTCCCCATTGATCTAATCCGTCTCCATTCAAACTCGAGAGGGTAATTACTTCCAAGTCGGGATTTATATCCCTTGCGTCCAGGATCACGGCATCGACCGAAAATGGCAGGTAAGGAAGCAGGTCCGATTTGGAGATCAGCATTAATTCGCTGGTTAAGAACATGCGCGGATATTTCTTCGGCTTATCGTCTCCTTCGGTACAGGAAATTACCGTAACACGGTAATCTTCGCCCAGATCGAATGCCGCAGGACAGACAAGATTGCCCACGTTCTCGATGAACAGCACATCGACCCCGTCCAGATTGATATGATCCAGTGCCTGTAATATCATTTGCGCCTCTATATGGCACATTCCGCCTGTTACTATCTGCAACGCATTGATCCCCGATTCTTTCATCCGGATGGCATCCCTTTCCGTTTCCGGATCGCCGACTAAGACAGCCATATTCAATTTTCCTTTTAACAACTTGCCCGTTTCCTGCATCAATGCCGTCTTACCGCTCCCGGGTGAAGAACAGATATTTATCACGAGCATTTCGGGCAATCGCTCGCGAATAACTTTGGCTACAAAATCATTCGCTTTCAGCAAATTCAAAGTAGTGTTCTCGCATTGGACGGAACCGACCGGGGTCCTGTTCGATTTTGGCGTAGGCATTTTTGAATTAAATATTATGGATTAACATTATAAATTGACTATTCGTCTGCAAACTCCACCTTACTTATTAACAGCTCTTCGCCCTGTACTATGTTTCTGACCGGCTTGCCACAGCTGCAAACAAATTTATATTGCCGAACTTCGGTAGTAGCATCACAGTCATCGCAATGTATCAATACCGGTAATACTTCTACGTGCAAAGAGGTCTTATTATATCGCGGCTCGTCCTCCAATACCGCTTCAAAAGCGTTTTGCATCAAAATAGGCTGCACGTTGCTCAATAACCCGACGGAAAGATAAATGCCGCGTATATTATCGATCTCTCCGGGAAATTCATCTTCGAGGGTCTTGAAAATATTCCTCACCAAAGATATTTCGTGCATATGTTAAATTTACGCTTAACCCCTCCAGTTCAATTACTGCAGAGATGCAGATCCCCAATGGATACATATAGTGTGCCGCGTCTGTCTTTCGCTGCTTCCTTACGTAAATAAAACGCGGTTGCTGTGGCTTTCTGATGGCTAAAACATCTTGTAATATTCCGGACGATCAATTGCAAAGGATCTTTATAATTTGCGAAGATGAGCGCTACGTCCCATGCTCCCTGCCTGTTGCTGATCACATCGATAACAGCGGCATCCTTTAACCAGGAACCGTCTGTAATAAAAAGCATATCTACCGGCCCTGCCATTCTTCCGACATAGCTTTCGTTATCCAGGAAATGATGCATTTCCGATAAAACACGTTTGCTTATATTATACTGCCTGCCCATAAATACCGGTATAATAAATGGTCCCTTAATCAGTAAATCCCTTTCATTCTCACCCTTTCATTCTCAATTGCCGGAATTCCGGCATTCCCATATCGGCGAATAAAACCCTCAAAACCGACCAAAGGTCGCTACAATAAGAATTTTCATCGGGCTCATTGTTTCCATTGATGTACTGGTAGCTCATCCAGTTATCCATGGCCATGCAGAAGATGTGTGCGAGTTCTGCAAACTGCCCTTCATACACGGGTTGAATAAAAGAGCCCCTTGATGCATTGAACTCCATCATAAACTGAATTTGCTGCCGCTGAAAACAGAGCAACAGCCTGTGTTTTTTTGCAATTTCCGGGAAGGTCCTCAAAACTTCAAGTGTATCCGAATAAAAAAACGGTACTGCAATTGCAACTGATGCATATTTCGCAATAAGAAATCGATATCTTCAAACAATGGCAACACCCTGCATTCTACAAGGAGCAATTCCTGCCTTTTCTTCAGTCTTTCATATAGGGATGATACAATATCTTCTTGTTTTTAAAATGATATGCCAGATGCTCTACGCTTACAAAAGCACTGTCTGCAATATGCTGCAAGCGAACATTTACAAAACCTTTTTCATTAAACAGGGTGAGGGCTTTATCCAGTATATATTGTCGGGTAGGCTTCATAATGAACTAAGGTATAGTAAAATAAACGCAAAATTTACAAATCCTGCAACTCTTCCTCAGAGCAGCTATACTGCATTTCCTCCCTTTTAATTCCTTCATTATTTATCTCGTGCCGACCATTTCGTTAACCTGATATTCATAATCGCCAGCCGGGCAATTCCCGCATCATATTCCTTGATCCGGGGAATATTTTCTACATTCCTCATCCGGCCTTTATTAATCCCAGCTAAAATACACGGATATATTCCCGACATTGTGGCTGTATACTTCTTTCCTAAAGGACGTCGCCTGCATAGACGCGATATACAAAGTCGTGGATCCTTGCTCAGCAAGGGAAGGTCGAAGAGAACAAGCCGCCACCGCTGTCCTGCACCTTACTTACTACTGCTATGGAGCTGAATCCCTGGCTGCCATCGGCATTAATGAACTGAATCCGATAATAGATGAGTTTTCCGGAGGCGTTCTGATCGATGAAAAGGTAACTGGTTTGCCCGGCGATGGCATCCAAAGTGCCGATCGATGAGAAATTCGTTCCGTTGATGGATTTTTGTACGTTGTATGCAGTTGCCTGGCTGGCATCGTCAACATACCAATTGAGATTGACCGTATTGTTACCCGCGGGTGTGGCTGTGAAGTTGAGTAATTGGATGGCCAGATTTATATAGGTACCAGGGCCTTCATAGGCGCCCATATCAGCATTGATATTCCCCGGGAAGGGACGAATTGCATCGGTTATATCGTTGTCGAGGTAAACCTGGTTCACATTGGCGGCTGGCGAAGTGGTGGTCAAATGCAGCCCATCATCGGCCGTTGCCCACATGTTATCCGTGCCGGTATAACTACCGGAATTTACAAAATCAGGATTTGTACTGATATTACCGACAACGTTACTTCCGGTAAACGGAACCGCCACCGCAAAATCATTGTATTTCACCTTGATGCCTGAGGTTGATCCGGCTCCAAATGCAATGCCGTCGGTATTATTACCCCAGACTATATTACCATAATATTTGGCACTTCCTCCGCCGACCTCATAAATGCCGGCGCCGGCCATACCGCTGGCAGCAGTGGCTGTATTATTCGCAAATGTATCGGTATAATAGTAAGGCTTCCCGCTGCTGATATAAGTACCGCCGCCGTAGGTTGCACCATTATTCGAAAAATTGCAATAAGCTGTAGAATCGGTGTTCCCGCCGGTATTGGCGTATCCTCCGCCATACGTAGCCGCATTATTCCCCGAAAAAGTGCTATTATAGATTGCCATGCCCGAGGAATTATTTAACACGCCTCCACCATAGGCCGAAGAACTATTGCCTGAAAAACTGCAATTGGAAACCTGCATTCCGGGGTCAGCGTTGTACACACCCCCGCCACCATTGCCGGCCGGAGTCGTCGTAGTCTTATTATTCGTAAAACTACAACCCATTAATAAGAGCGTAACGGTTCCGTTGTCTTTGGAAAGACCGCCGCCATTATCGCTGGCAAGGTTATGGCTAAAAATGCAGGAAGTAAATGTATAGCTGCCTCCGGGAATGATCAATACTCCGCCCCCTTCGGAGCCGGAGGTATCGGTACCAAACGTGACCCCTGTAAAAGCAGCGGCGACTCCGCCATAAACGGCTACTCCGTTCGCCAATACAAAAGCGCTGTCCCGAATAGTGCTGATCGTAGGGTAATAAATTGCTCCTGTAGTGCTTCCCTGCACCCAAACAGTATCGGTAGTACCGGCATTTGCAATGACATATCTCAATACGTTGGCTGGTGCCGCATTAGCCCAGGAAAGCCCATTCTGAGATCCAGTCCCTGCAATCTTTACATAATGCCGGGTCTGGGCCCTGAGCAGGAGCCCTGCTGACAGGATCATCCAAAGAAGGACGATACGCCGGATATATTTATTTTCCAGGAGCCGGATAGAACGTCGGTCTTTCCGCCGTGCGATGACAAGGATCCCACTCGGTTTCATAAGGATGGATTAAGGGGTTAAAGGATCTGCTTTACCTGATAAAGCGATCGCCGTAAATATATAGCGTTTTCCCTTTTCACGTCTCCACCTATTTGTAAAAGTGTAACGGACATAAGTATTTGCCATTAAGAGCAACGGAAGATCATTATTATCCTGTATCCGTTATAGAAGCAAACCCTTATAGGCTCAGGATTCATGATTTTCACCGAAGAGGTCAACATTCATAATTTTCACCGAAATTGCAGTTTAAAGAACATAACCGGACATGAAATTGTACATTCTTTTCAGACGACCTCTTTTCAAATTGTCCATGACAGCCATTGGCCTGTTTCTGTTTGCCATCTCAGCCTTTACCGTTTATGCACAACAAACAATGGTCTTCCGGGACCCTTCCCAACCCATCGGGATAAGAGTTCATGACCTGCTCACCCGGCTAAGCCCTGAGGAAAAGGTTTCCCTGCTGGGATACAAGAGCCGGCCGGTACCCCGGTTATCAATACCTGCATATAACTGGTGGAATGAAGCCTTGCATGGTGTCGCGAGGGCGGGAGAAGCCACGATGTTCCCGCAGGCAATCGGCATGGCCGCGACTTTTAACCCCGCGCTCCTGCAGGAAGCGGCAGGCTTTATATCAACAGAAGCCCGTGCGAAATACAATCTCACCGCCAACGCCGGGAAAAGCATCCAATATATGGGACTGACCTTCTGGTCGCCCAATATAAATATCTTCCGCGATCCCCGCTGGGGGCGGGGGCAGGAGACCTATGGGGAAGACCCCTTCCTGACCGCCAGCATGGGCTCCGCCTTTATAAAAGGGTTACAGGGGAACGACCCGACCTATTTAAAGACCTCGGCCTGCGCCAAACATTTTGCGGTACATAGCGGTCCGGAAGCCGGCAGACATAGTTTCAATGTGATCGTTGATGAGAAAGACCTGCGTGAAACTTATCTCTATGCCTTTAAAAAATTAGTCGATACGGGCGTGGAATCGATCATGTGTGCCTATAACCGGGTGAACGGCGAACCTTGTTGCACCGGCCCTGCCCTGCTTCAGCATATACTCCGTAATGAGTGGCATTTTACGGGCCATGTCGTGACAGATTGCGGCGNNCCCGGTAGAAGTCGCTGCGGCGGCAATCCGGGCCGGGGTCGACCTGGATTGCTCCAATATCCTGCAGAACGATGTGCTGAAAGCCGTCGACCAGGGATTGATCAGCCAGGAACAGGTGGATTCCTCCCTGAGCCCTATCCTCAGGACCCAGATCCGGCTGGGGTTCTTTGATAACAAGGAACGGCTCCCTTTCAGCTCCTACGGTGCAGACAGTGTGCATAATCCGGTGCATATCGCCCTGGCCAGAACCCTGGCCTCCCAAAGCATGGTACTCCTGAAGAATGAAAAACAGATATTGCCTCTTGACAAGGACAAA
>PLXD01000122.1 GCA_003151295.1 Chitinophagaceae bacterium
CTGACCCGGCCCTGGTAAACTTCGAAGTGGATATCTACTGGGTCTCCAAAGCGGGTGTGGACCCCATTCAATTGATCAAGGCCCATCCCGGTCGCTTCAAAATGTGGCATGTCAAGGACATGGCCAATACCCCTGATCAAACCTTTACCGAAGTAGGCAGCGGAGTGATCAATTACAAAGAGATCTTCAAATACAAAAAGGAGTCGGGCATGAAGCATTTCTTTGTAGAACAGGACGATGTCAAGATACCCGTCTACGAGAGCATCAGCAAGAGCTTTCAATATATAAAAGAAAATATTTTGCATTCCTGAGGCCATTNNCATTCCCGAGGTCATAAAATTTCTAAAGCACTTAAAGACATACCACCATGTCGAATCGTCGTTCCTTCCTGAAAAGCTATTCTGCCCTGGTTGGCGGAGGGCTCCTGCTACCTATCGCAGATAATAAAGTATTCTCACATTTCCGTCAGCTCGTATCTCCCGGCGACCAGGTTAATGTCGGGGCGATCGGACTCAACGGAATGGGCTGGTCCGATCTGACGGCGGCCCTGAAAGTACCAGGTGTCAATGTAGTTGCACTGTGCGATATCGATAAGAATGTACTGGATAAACGAATGAAGGACCTGGCTGGCATGAAGGTCGATACTTCAAGGATCAAGACCTACGGCGACTATCGGAAACTGCTGGAGCAGAAGGATATCGANNATCGGCACGCCGGACCACTGGCATGCCCTGATCATGATAGAAGCCTGCCAGGCGGGTAAGGACGTCTATACCGAGAAGCCGGTGGGCAATTCCATCGGAGAATGCAATGCTATGGTGGCGGCCCAGCAACGATACGGCCGGGTCGTTCAGGCGGGTCAATGGCAGCGGAGCATGCAGCATTTCAAGGATGCAATCGATTTCGTTTATTCGGGTCAACTGGGGAATATCCGGACGGTAAAAGTATGGTGTTACCAGGGATGGATGAGACCGGCTTCCGTGGTGCCGGATACGGCGCCGCCTCCCGGCGTGGACTATTCGATGTGGCTGGGCCCTGCTCCTAAAAGAGCTTTCAATGCCAGCCGTTTCCATTTCAATTTCCGCTGGTTCTGGGACTATGCGGGCGGCCTGATGACGGACTGGGGCGTTCATTTACTGGACTATGGCCTGCTCGGTATGAAAGCGGGCACTCCGAAGTCCATTGTATCGTTGGGCGGCCGATTCGCTTATCCTGACTTGGCCCAGGAGACGCCCGATACCCTTACCGCACTTTATGAATTCGAAGGGTTCAACCTGGTGTGGGACCACGCTATGGGGATCGACAACGGCTCCTACAACCGCGATCACGGGATTGCTTTTATTGGTAATAACGGCACACTGGTACTCGACCGAGGGGGCTGGGAGGTGATGGAGGAAAAGCATAGCGAACATAAAGTGAGCAAACCGCTTATAAAAGCTTCCGATAACGGGTTGGACAAGCATTGGGCCAACTTCATCGGGGTGGTCCGTTCACGCAGGTTCGCCGATCTCCATTGTTCGATACAGGAGGGTGCCCATGTAGCCACGGTCGCCCAGATGGGGAATATCAGTTTCCGCACCGGTAAGAGGCTTGTCTGGGATCCTGCAAAAGGGGGATTCACCGACGAGGCGGTCAATGCGGAATATCTAATGAAGGAATATCATAACGGATATAAGTTGCCTGTGTAGGCACCGGGCTTTTACTTAAAAGAAGTTTTCGGTTATTGCAAGTTCATCGCGCGCTCATCGCAGCACGGTCATTATACAGTTCAACCTGTTATACCCCGTGCTCTCTTCCCAGCAGTCTTCATTGGCCAGTCGTATGCTGTATTCCGGTCTTTTCGTGAGAGTCAGGAACTTGTCGGGGAAATTCAGGTAGAGGCTGTATTTCCCGGCGGTCATATTTGCGGGCAGATTGAGCATTTCCCTCCAGTCGAAGCCTCCGCTGAACCAGGTCCGGATATCCGCCCGGCATTTAATGGGGTACTCTTTACCGGTCTCCAGGTTGCGAAGGATCAGGATGGCCGGCCTAGGGTTGAACGGTGAAGCATAGCCGACATTCTCCAGGTGAATGTTAAATGCGAACATATGACCGGCAACCGCATGTTCGGGGAAATAGGCTTCGCGCAGGACAAATCGATATCCCAGCTTTTTCCGGATACTGTTCATGCAACCGGCAGAGTCCCAGTCATTGTTGACATTATTATTATAGGCTGTATTCAGGAAGCTATAATGCATGGCGGCCATTTCTTCTTCGGCATGTCCGGCGGGCGCACAATCATTCTGGGGGCTGTAGGCGTCATCGCAGGTTTCTCCTCCGACAGGGGTATAGCGGCTGTCCTCTTCAAGATATTTCCGAAGTTCTGCATTGGCCTCTTTTTTGGGCGAATTGGTGCTTCCATAATCGTAAAAGGTTCCGTAATCATCCGGGCTGGAGAGGAAACAGTCATTGTGGAAACCGATCCTGGATTTATGAGAAAAAGAGAATGCTTCCCGGGCGGAGAGGGGGCCTGCGTTGACGCCTGCCCCGGGGCCATATACGTATTTTTGTTTGATTTGCGGGGTCCGCACCTGCACCATCCTGTCTTTCGGCAGGGCTTCCAGCAGGGCATTCAACACTTCATTGCGATCTTTCCAGCTTTCATCCATGATCCTTCCGGGGCCATTCCCCGATGCATCCCCGAAATGATCGGTATAAAAATTTTCTCCCCAGACCCCGATAAACCCTTCCTGCACCAATACGATGACGGCAACATATTTTTCGAACAGGGGTTTCAACTGGCCGATATGGCCGAGTACCACAGCTTTAGAGGCATCTCCATAGGGAGGGCATATTTTTTCTTTATCGGGGCAATCGCCTGAATGGGTCTTGTTGATATAGGAAAACCGCAGGATCACTTTCAGTCCGGCGTCCCGGATCGCTGCAAGATCCTGGTCGACACCGTTCAGGAATTCCTGGCTCAGCGGGCCGTCACGGAATAAATCCAATACATATCCACGGAGCAGCACGGTGGCATAAATCTCGTAACTGGCGCTTCCGTGCTTCTGAGGTCCGGCACAAAGGGTTCTCAGGTGGCTCGCTTCCAATGGAACAAAATGGCTGGCGTGCGTTTCTGCCGGGATATAGAACCCTCTTTCGGGGTTTGGAAAATCTTCCTTGCTTTCCTTGTATTTGATGGTTTCTCCCTGGGCATGGGCCGTATAAAATGAAATGGATAAGACCAGGTAAAGAGCGAACAGTTTCATACAGTTTTTCATAAATGCATCAATTGCATTGAAAAGTAACGAAAAATACGATTCTTTAGTGCGGGAGATTGATTTTAGTGCAGGAGATTGATCTTTCCGTCGATCCCGGTGAGGCTATTGTCCGAGCCAGGCTGAGGCATTTATCCAGCATCTCGTTGAGGGCAACCTTGATCCTGTCTTTCTCGGCGAAAGCGATCAGGTGTCCGCGGCCGGGGATCATCCGGATATCCAGCGAAGTGGCATTTACGAGGTGGGTCCTGGCAAATCCTGCATTGGACGGATACACCAGCCAGTCATCCATTCCCTGCAGGTAGATAACGGGGACATGGATCCGGGGCCATAGCGGTATCATTTTCGCCAGCTCCTCCCGGTGATGTATCTTTTCCAGGTTGGCCGACTGGAGCATCCTGGGTACGACCCAGTGGAGTAAGGGGTTTTCTATCATGGGGGTAAACCAAAAGATCTTTTCCTGCCCGGGTCCGAGCGGTGGAGCGATCAACACGATCCCGTCTATTAATTCCGGGTAGTCCATCGCCAGGCGGCAGGCTATGGATGAACCATAGGAAGCGCCGACCAGGATCACGGGGTGGTGGACTTTGTGCAGGCTGTCCAGCACTTCTTTAATGATAGCGGCCTGCTTTGAAATATCCGGCAAGGGATCTCCTAGTCCTGCGTAACCGTATCCGGGTCTGTCTACGGCATACATGCTGGCTCTTTCCAGCAGGCAGCTGTCCGATAAGTACTCACGCCAGTAGCTCAATGAGCTGGGTGCGCCGTGTATGAAAAGGATGGTGGCCTGTGATTGATCTCCTACTTCTATATAGCGGACTTTGCGTTTGTCACTTTGGTAGTAGCCGATATGAGGGATGATATTCCGCGCCCGGAACCAAGTCTGTAAATCGGTATCATCCATACGGAATTGGGTCACCCGATCGAAAATCAACAGAACAACGATCAGCAGGAATAAAGCCCAAAGACAGATCTTAAAGAGAAGGCGGGTGATCTTTATTAGCATACAATATAAAAATACTCATTAAATGACAATTTGCTTACCGGGACGGCCGGAGTCATCCTGTGATTTCTTAAATCTTTAACAATCTAATTTCAGTGTTAAGTTTCTCTTTTGTAGAGATAGGCTGGGGGCAGGGTCCGGATAATCGGGCGATCCCGGATCAAAAATTTTTTAACAAATGAACATCATTGAATGTTAGTATCAAAATCACCTCGTGAGCCTATTTAAAAACCTATTGGTTGTAACCGTTTTAGCAACGGTTAGAAAAGGGATTTATATTAAAAAAACTTACTTCTTTAAAAAGTTCAGGCCCAGGTCCAGTTTTTCGTTAAACTCCGCTACGGTGGCATTTTGTAGCATTACTTTAATCCTTTCCCGGCCGATCCTATTCATTTAAGGTGCTTTTAACCCATTATTCGAGCTTCCGGAACATACTCACTTCCACCTGGTGTTCCATCGCAGAGTCGACAAGAGGAAGGCTATAGCCTGCCTGTTGAACGCCGTCCAGCGACAGGGTTATTTCCTCTTTTTCTCCCTGTATTTGCGTGAAGCGGATATGGTAGACTGCTTCTTTGAAACGGTAATGAATCGAAAAAGGATCCCATCCGGGCGGGATACAGGGATGGAATTGCAAGACGTCCCCGTTCCGGTTCAATCCGAGCAAGGATTCCGTGACCAACTGGTACATCCAGCCGGCGGATCCCGTATACCAGGTCCATCCTCCGCGGCCCTTGTGCAGGGCGATGGAATAGACATCGGCGGCCATCACATAGGGTTCTACTTTATAGGTGGCGATTGCCTGTGGTGTGTTGCCGTGGTGGATGGGATTGATCATGTTGAACAGTTCCCAGGCGCGGTGGTGGTCGCCACGGGCGGCAAAGGCCATGGTCAGCCAGATGGCGGCATGCGTATATTGGCCGCCATTTTCCCTGACGCCGGGCACATAGCCCTTGATATAACCGGGATCGAGCGCAGATTTATCGAAAGGGGGATCTAATAACTGGATGATCCCGCTATCCCGGCGGACGAGGTATTTATCGGCCGATTCCATGCCCTGTGCGGTGTGTTCGGGACTGCCGGCGCCGGATAATACGGACCAGCTTTGGGCGATGGAATCGATGCGGCATNNCGTCAAAATAGGCCCGGCGATACCATTCCCCATCCCAACCGTTCTTATTGAGGTTATCCTTTAATTGCTCCGCCTGTTTTTCACATTCTTCGCTGAAAGCCGCGTCTTTTCGCAACCGGGCGATGGCGCTGAAACGTATCAATACCGTGTAGAGGAAGAATCCAAGCCAGATGCTTTCTCCTTTGCCGTGCTGCCCTACCTTATCCATTCCATCGTTCCAGTCTCCGGACCCCATTAGCGGCAGTCCGTGATCTCCGAATCTAAGCCCATGACGGATGGCCCGGATACAGTGTTCATAGAGGCTGGCGGATTGGTCGGAACGTCCGGGTAGGTCATAATAGGATTCTTCCTCGGGATTTAGCAACCGGCCTTCCAGGAAGTTCGCCATTTCATCCAGGACCTTTGTATCGCCCGTGTGTTGTACATAGCGGGCCGTCACAAAGGGCAGCCAAAGATAGTCGTCGGAACAACGGGTGCGTACACCCCTTCCCGTTGGTGGGTGCCACCAGTGCTG
>PLXD01000107.1 GCA_003151295.1 Chitinophagaceae bacterium
AACCCCTATTTCCTTTGCCCCTTGCAAAGAAAAAGCCGTAGTGAGGTTAATGAAATTGAAACAGGCGATAAACAGCACCAGGGCAGCCACCAGGGAAAAAATATATAAATTGTCGATACTACCGCTGCTGGAAGCCCCCGATCGATGACCTCTCGGTTTCCCGTACAAATAAACATTTTTCAAAGGCTCAAGCGATAAGGTATATTTTACCTGGCTTTGGTCCATGTGTTCTTTGATCAGATCAGGCAGTTTGGCGACCAACAGAAACGGATTGGTATTCTCAGGCAATAACAGGTAGGTATAAAAGCCGAACCGGTCCCATCTTTCTCCCATCATCGGGTTCCACGTTTTGATCAGCGTGCACATGGAAATCAGAATGTCTGTCCTGAAATGAGAATTCGCCGGCATATCCCTNNAGGATTGACAGAGCCAAAATATTTGTGCGCCGCCGTCTCCGACAATACGATACTATAGGGGTTGTTCAATGTGGTAGCAGGATTTCCGCCGATCAGGGGTAAAGTAAACACGGAAAAAACAGATGGATCGGCAAATGCAACGTTTTCATCGTTGAAGTTATGTTCGTCTTTCTCGATGATTATATTATCCAGAAAGATCCGGGTGGAGGCTTGGACTTCCGGAAAAGCCGCCTGAATAGCCGGCGCCATCGGTGCCGAAGTGCTCTCATAACTTACCCCGGTCGACGTTTTAATATCGGTGACCAGCCGGTAGATCCTATCGGCTTTTTTATGATACCGGTCATAGCTCCATTCAAAATTGACATACAGTAAAGCGAAAAAACACACGCACATGCCTACAGCAAGACCAACCAGGTTGATCCCCGAAAAAACCTTATGGCTCCATAAATACCTGAAAGCGGTCTTGAAATAATTCCTGAACATGTCTTTTTTTACAATTTTCAAACTGATTTTGTGGCCCAGTCGGCTGCCTGCCGCTGCCGACCCTCCTATTCGGAGCGAAGGCTGTTCACAGGATTGACGAAAGCCGCCAAAACCGACTGTACACTTACCGTTATGAACGCCGTCGTCATGGCAATCAATCCGGCCAATAAAAAAATACCGCCTCCCATTGAAATACGATAAGCGAAGTCCTGCAACCACCTGCTCATGACAAACCAGGCTATCGGAGTAGCTATTATATAAGCTAGTGCAACCAATTTCAGAAAATCACCCGTAAGAAGTCCCACGATTTGTGAGACGGATGCACCCAGCACTTTTCTTACCCCTATTTCTTTGATTCGCTGGCGCGTCGACAAATGAGCGAGACCGAACAACCCCAAAGAGCATATTATAAGAGATAGAATGGCGGCGACACGGATAACCTGCTGCCAATGTTCTTCCCGGATATATTCTTTTGCATTTAATTCATCCAGGAAATCATAGTGGTAGACCGCCCGGGGGAGTATCTTCCTATACGTTTTTTGCAAAGCCGCCATTGCTTCCTTTTGTTTGGATTTCTCGAATTTCACCCAAATTTCCCCGCTATACCAATCGTTCATAAACAGCACCATCGGCTGAATGGACTCCCGCAAAGAGGCAAAATGAAAATCCTTTACCACCCCCACGATCGTTTTCTTCTCTTTATCGAAATATCCGTCTATTTGCACCTGCTCGCCTATTGGATTTTCAAGGCCCGCTGCCTTTACGAAGGCTTCGTTTACAATTACAGAATGGTTTTTGTCCGTCGGGTAAGCAGCGGAAAGATTTCGTCCTGCTTTTAGCGGTATTTCCAATGCTTCCAGGTAGTTTTCATCGATGACTTTATGAACAGCCTGAATGGTGCGATCTCTTAGTTTTACTGCTGAAGTGCCGCCGCGATCACCGCCTAAAGACACTATTTTAATGGAAGGCTCAGCTTTAAGTTCATTGCGAAAATAATCACCAACCGACTTCACATCCCTGGCGCCGTCGATAGAGGTAAAGGCGACCTGGTTTGGATTATAGCCCAGGTCTTTCGTGCGTATATAATTCATCTGGCTGTAATAAACGAGTGTGGCGATCAACATGAATACAGCCAATGAAAACTGAACCACGATCAGGATACGCCCAAACAAACCGCGGCCGGTCAATTTTTGCCTGTTATAAAGAACTTCTGAAGGTCTGAAATTCGATAAGACGCTGGCTGGATAAAAGCCCGCCAGTAAAATGATCACTGCCAGCATGATCACAAAATAGAAAAAAAGAGCGGCGTCGAAATGATCCCAAAGCGAAATGCCCTTGCCTGTTAAATTGTTGAAAACAGGAAGCGAGAAATCGGTGATCGCAATGGCAAGCACAAATGCCAAAAGACACAATATGGAAGATTCCCCTAAAAACTGCCTGATGATCTGAAACCGGCTGCCTCCCACTATCTTTCTTACCCCTACCTCCTTCGCCCTTTTCAGGGAATCGGCCACACTGATATTGACAAAATTGATACCGGCCATCAACAAAATGAAAATCGCAATGCCCATAAATAAATAGGAGTACACGGGATTGCTTCCATAGCTGATGCCATCCTCTTCGCCCCTGATACTTTTTCCAAGAGGCTTCAGGTGAATATCGGTCATAGGCTGCAGACCAAAACTGGCTCCCGGATCGAAATCATTGTTTTTGAAATTGCCGGCAACTTGCGTTTTTGCATGCACCGCATATATCTCGTTAAATTTTTGAGCAATCCTCCCAGGATTGGAGCCAGGGCCTATTACGACAAAGGTGCCCAGGTAAGCATCGAGCCAACTGTTGTCCTCGAAAGAAAGCTGCATGAATTTTAACGGAAAAACGATGTCGAAACGGATGGAGGAATTCCGGGGAGGATCCTCTGCCACACCTGTTATCACAATGGGCCTGCCCAATTGCTTTGCAGAAGGGTCGGCATCCATTTCAAGACGTTTGCCTACCACTTCGATAGTGTTAAAATATCTTTTAGCCGTGCTTTCGGTAATAACAGCCGACCCGATATCCGCCAGGACCGTCTGCGGATTTCCGCGCAGTAAACGAAAGGAAAAAGTATTAAAAAAATTCCCATCGGCAAACAGTTGCTGCAAGTGCAATGCCTTATCGTTTGCAGTCACATCTCCATAAATGCCTCCACCTAAAACCCTGGTATAATCTACCAGTTCGGGAACTCCGTCCTTAAAAGCAGGCCCTTCTACCTGCCCGGTTCCACCCGTTTTATGCATCTTATCTCCCTTATTTTCGATCAGGGTGGTTGTAATGCGATAAAGGTTTGGATTTTTTGTATGAAAGGCATCAAAACTCCTTTCGTCCTTCCAATAAAGAACAGCCAGCAGGACGCAACTGATCCCAATAGCCAGGCCAATGGTATTGATCGCCGAATAAAGCTTGCTTTTCCAAAGATGACGAAACCCTATTTTTAAAAAACCGGTTAACATGTGAATGATTTAGGTTGCAAACATCTTACATCTTCTTAAGGAAGTCGGGAATCCTTAAGAAAACGGTGAACCCTTAAGATAGCCAAGAAAATGCCAAGATTATAAAAATATGATAATCAATTGTTTGCTTTTATTTCCACAATGCCCACTGAACGGTTTTGATACTTCCTGTGTTCGCATTTATCTTGCACTGGAAATGATCCGGGTCATGGGCCGGATAACAGGCAGGCAGCAAAAAGCGGAATCGATGGCGAAATGTTCAGTTGGCTCGGAAGCCGGATGCTAAAAGCGCCCGCTTATTTCCGAAGCCTATGGGATCGGCTGGCCGCTCCTGCTCCCCGCCCTTGACCCGCAATCTTCCCATTCGTCGGAAAAGACATGTACAATATCGTTATACATATGAAACCCGGCATGCCTGTTCGCAATGCACTTGCTAAAATAGGAACCGTCTTTAAGAAATACAATCCTGAAAGCCCATTCGATTTCCAGTTCACCGACGAGACCTACGCCAAAAAATTCTCAGACGAAAAACGTATTGGCGATCTCGCGACTTTTTTCGCCATTCTTGCCGTCTTTATCTCCTGCATGGGCTTGTTTGGACTGGCGTCTTTTGTTGCCGAACAACGAACCAAGGAATTGGGT
>PLXD01000664.1 GCA_003151295.1 Chitinophagaceae bacterium
GCAAAGTCCGGAACATATCAGTGTCCTCAAGAAAATTGTTGCAAAATATACCAGTCGCTACACTAGCCTGCATTCCGTCAACGGGTTAAACCTTGTCGCCGGTAACAGCTTTCTCCGCCCATATACCGGCGAGGTGGACGATGGTCTCCACGGATTTTTGCATATCCTGTATGCTCACATATTCCTGTTTGCCATGGAAGGCCATTTCCCCGGTAAAAAGATTCGGACAAGGCAGGCCCATGAATGACAGCCGGGAACCGTCCGTTCCTCCCCGTGCGCTTAGCCGCTTTACGGGTATCCCCGCCCGCCCGATGGCTTCCACCGCATAGGCAGATACCTGCGGGTGCAGATCCAGCACTTCCTTCATATTCCGGTATTGCTCCTTTACCGAAAAATCCGCTTTGGAGCCGGGGAACCTTGCAAGGGCCTCATCGACCCGCTGCTGCAGGTAATTTGCATAAGCCACCAGCTTCGAGCTTACAAAATCACGTATAATGAATTCCAGGACCACCTTCTCTGCGATGCCTTCGATATGTACCGNNATATCTGCCTTCCGTCGTTTCCGGCGACCATTCGTCTTTCGGGAGAGAATCGAGGAAAGCGGAGGCAACCTTGATCGCATTCACCAGCTTGCCCCTGGCATAACCCGGATGTGCGCTTACACCATGAAAAACGACCTTCACCGCATCGGCTGAAAAAGTCTCATCCTCGAACGCGCCCCTTTCCCCGGCATCTAATGTATAACCGAAATCAGCACCCAACCGCTGCATATCCAACTTATCCACCCCTCTTCCTATTTCTTCATCAGGCGTAAACAGGATCCGGATCCTGCCGTGAGGAATATCCGGATGCCCCATTAAATAATGAGCCATATCCATAATGATGGCTACTCCTGCCTTGTCATCGGCGCCCAGTAGCGTAGTGCCGGAAGCCGTAATGATATGCTCGCCCTTTTTCTCCTGTAAATAGAGATGGTCCCCGGGCGAAATAGATTGTTCCGGATCATCGGGCAGTACGATCTCTCCCCCGTCATAATTCAGGTGGACCAGGGGCCTGACATCCTTACCTGTGCAATCGGGAGCCGTATCCATGTGCGAACAGAAACAGATGACCGGCACATGATGAGGGGTATTCGAAGGAATGGTCGCATAGATGTATCCGAAGGGGTCCAGGCTGGCATCCCCGACGCCCATCTCCTGCAACTCCTTCACCAGGAGCACAGCCAGGTCTTTTTGTTTTTCCGTGGAAGGGTAACTTTTCGATTGCGGGTCGCTTTGGGTATCGATCTGCACATACCGTAAAAATCTTTCCGCAACAGTGAATGAATAGTTATCGAACATTTTCGTAAATTATGAAACGAATATAAAGACTATGCCTGTAATTCCTATACACGATCCGGTCGAAAAAAAGCCAATGCTGGAGCAGGGTTGGCTAAGGGTCCTCCTGTTCGGCGCCTTCTTTCTCCTGCTAACCCTGATGATCACGATCCCTGCCGTCCTGCTGTTCGCCGATATGAAAATGGACGAGATCACCGCCGATCCGCTGCATCTGATTACAAACCTGCTGAATGGAAAATACCTTTGGCTGGTAGTATCGCTGGAATGGATCATCTCCATGCTGAGCGTGATTCTGTTCAGGCTATATGTCGACCGCCAAAGCCTGGTCAGCCTTGGCTTCAGCCTGCCCGGCTATTGGATGGAAGCTGGCGCAGGTTTCTTTACAGGGACAGCCCTTTTAGGGTTTGGGGCATTGATTTTATTGCTTAGCGGTCATTTCCATTGGACGGATATCGACTTTGACGCTCTTCCCCTGTTAAAGTCCATCGGCCTGCTGATCGTCATCGCTTTTAGCGAAGAACTCGTGTTCCGCGGTTATATCCTGAACAATCTCCTGCGATCTTTTAGCAAATGGGGGGCACTGATCATTTCTGCGATNNTCACTCCCCTCGCCTTCGCCAACCTGGCGCTGGTGGGAGTTCTGTTGGGAATAAACTATATCTATTCCCGGAATCTCTGGTTCTCCATCCTATTGCATTTTAGCTGGAATTTGTTCCAGGGCCCCCTGATGGGATTCAAGGTCAGCGGGCTGAGCCTGCCGACAGTTCTGCAACAGGAGATAAAAGGAGACCTCATCCTGACCGGGGGCGATTTCGGGCTGGAAGGCTCTGTCCTCATCACCGCCATCACCCTGGTCGCTATCCTGCTCCTGAATCTGGCGTTTGAGAAAAAATATAGGACCCATAAATAGGGGTGAACCGCAATCCTGACCGCAATGCTGCCTGTCTAGGGCATAATGATCATCGACTTCGGACCGACGATCTCTACCAGCTCCAGGTCGAAAATCAGGTCTTCGCCGGCCAGCGGATGATTGGCGTCCAATACGACTGCATCCTCTTTCACGTCAACGATGACAACGGGAATATGCTGTCCTTGATTATTGGTCATGTTCAATTGCATCCCTATTTCGGGCTTAACGTCCGGAGGAAAACGATCGATCGGGAACTCCATGACCATCTCGGGATCCTTAGGTCCATAAGCTTCCTCCACGGCTATCTCGACGGTCTTCTTATCGCCGATGGCCATTCCCATCAATCCGCTATCGAAACCTTTGATCACCATGCCGCTACCTACTTCGAATTCAAGGGGTTCCCGGCCTTCGGAAGAATCGAATACCGTACCATCGGTAAGACGGCCATGATAATGAACTTTCACTGTGTCACCGGTTTTTACTTGTTGCATAAATCAACTTCAATTTTAGATTAAAATTACGTGTCCCGGCCTGCTCAGCCCGGGTCTCAGGTGCAAGGTAGGATTATTAATTAATACTTGTTTAAATGGCCGATCTTGCAATCTGAAAAAACGAGTCGCCCCCTCGATTATTAAAAAAATAAAACCCAACAGCTAAAAATCATGAGAATTTCAGCAATTGGCAGAACTGTAATCACGATCTTTTTTTGGACCCTATCCCTGTCCGGTTCTTTGTTGTTGACAACCTCCCTGGCCAGGGCGCAAAAACAAAGCCCAAAGACCGCCGCTCATAATCCCGGGGCCAAGCCTATCGAGCCATCCGAAACTTCCCCACGAATATTGACGGGCGCCGAGCAAATGGAGCGTTATCTTCCCCTGCTGAGGGGCTTATCCGTGGCAGTTTTCGCCAACCAAACCTCCCTGGTAGGCAAGAGCCATCTCATAGACACCCTGCTGAAAAAAGGCATTCACATCAGCAAAATATTCGCGCCCGAACATGGTTTCCGCGGAACCGCCGATGCGGGAGAACAGGTAAGCAACCTTACGGACCCACAGACAGGCATAAGGATCATCTCCCTGTATGGCAGCAAAGAGAAGCCTTCCGCTGAAGACCTGGCCGGAGTAGACATCCTGCTATTCGATATCCAGGACGTGGGAGTCCGCTTCTACACCTATATCGCATCCCTGCAGAAATTTAACGAATCGGCCATCCAAAACAACCGGCCCCTCATCGTACTGGACCGCCCCAATCCCAATGGATACTATGTCGACGGGCCGGTACTCGAGCCGAAATTCAAATCCTTTGTGGGTATGCAGCCGGTACCCGTTGTGTATGGTATGACGATCGGGGAATATGCTGGCATGCTGATCGGTGAACAATGGCTCGACCCGGAAATCATCAATCAGTTAAATTCCGTTCACGCCATCAATGAATCCGCCAGGAGGATCGACTCCATCGTCCAGGCGATGAGGAAACATCCCTTTAGCATCGCGCTGAACGATTTCAGGCTGATCGTGATCCCCTGTAAGAACTATTCCCATAACAGGAGGTATGTCCTCCCCGTCAAACCCTCTCCCAACCTACCCTCCATGCAGTCTGTCTACCTATATCCCTCCCTCTGCTTCTTCGAAGGAACGGCCGTCAGCCTGGGAAGAGGTACCGACAAACCCTTCCAGCAATTCGGACACCCTTCCTTCCCTCAAAACCTCTATCACTTTACCCCCCATAGCATGGAAGGAGCCAAACATCCGCCCCTGATGGACCAGACCTGCTACGGATTTGACCTCAGCAAGACCGAACCGCTGAAAGAAACGGGGTATCATTTCTCGCTGAAATGGCTGCTGGAAGCCTACCGGCTCTTCCCGGCAAAAAATGAATTCTTTTTGAACAACGGGGGCTTCTTTAATAAACTTGCAGGCGGAGAGGGGTTAATGCAACAGCTAATAGCCGGCAAGACCGAAGAGGAGATCAGGAAGAGCTGGGAACCTGCCTTAACGGGATTTAAAAGGATCCGAAAAAAATATCTCCTTTATACCGACTTTTGAAGCTGAAATCTGAACCTCTATATGTTTTTAAAATGAAAACCATTTCCTCGCTGAGAATCGTCTTCATGGGAACACCGGAATTCGCCGTCGCCTCGCTGGACGCCCTGGTGCAGAAAGGCTGTATGGTCGTTGCCGTAATTACCGCCCCGGATAAACCGGCGGGAAGGGGCATGCAAATCAATGAGAGCGCTGTAAAAAAATATGCCCGGGAAAAAGGTTTGCCCGTCCTGCAACCCGAAA
>PLXD01000544.1 GCA_003151295.1 Chitinophagaceae bacterium
CGCCCGGTGAAGCGCAGGCGCGGCAGCCCACTTCGGCCGCGTACTCCAGGGTGATCTGTTGCTGCGCGAAACGCGCACCGATCGTCTGCACCTTGCCCGCATCTTCACCCGCCTCCGGCAGCAGCGTGACGCCGCCCGGCACCAGCACAGCCGGAAGCGGTCCCGCGGACGCCAGCGCCATCATCATGGCGGGCAGTCCTTTGTCACACGTCGCGATGCCCAGCACGCCCTTGCCCGTCGGCAATGAGCGCATCAGCCGGCGCAGCACCATCGCAGCATCGTTGCGAAAGGGCAGTGAATCCATCATGCCGGTAGTTCCCTGGGTGCGGCCATCGCAAGGATCGGTGCAGGCACCAGCAAAAGGAACGGCACGAAGCCCTTTTAGTTCCCGCGCCGCCTCCGCCACCAGCAGCCCTACCTCCCAATGCCCGGTGTGAAAGCCGAGCGCGATGGGATGCCCGTCCTCCGCGCGCAATCCCCCATGGGTGCTGAGAATAAGAAATTCAGGGTCCAGAAGGCGCGCAGGTTCCCAACCCATGCCTGCATTCTGGCTCAAGCCGAACAGATTGCCGGACGGCTCACTGAGCAGCATTTCAGCCGAAAGCGGCAACAATCCCGCGGGCCCCGGCGCATGAGTCGCAACGCGAAGCAGTCCTTCGTCAGGCGACTCCAGTATCGACGTGAGTGATATTGCCGCGATGAGAGGTTCTCCTTGCCTTCAGTATAGGAGCGCATGGGTTGGTTCAAGATTGGCCATCTCACCAGCGCAGTGCGATGGCCAATCTGCTCAGACAATCTGCTCAGAACGGATCAATGAACGTTCGTAGCCGGCGCCTCCGCAGGACTCAAGGTGAACACATGCGGCTGGGGGGCCGCTGTCTCATAGATCGAGTCCTCCAGCGAATTCTCGAACCCCTGCAACCTGTCCCCGCCGCTCTCTCCAGCGCCCGTGTCGAAGTTGCGCACCCGCATGCGCAAGTGAATGTAATGCGCGTTGTCCCTGTCGCGCACCAGCCAACTCACGCGCTGGGCCTGGTGGAGCATCGGGGTTCCATACTCTGCCAGGTTGATTCCCGCATTCAACACATCGGCGGAGAATGTGCCCACCACGTCGTTATCGATGCTCAGCTTGTACTCGCCCGGTTGCAATCCAGTAATGCGCAGCGGCTCCTGGTTCAGTTGTTGCTGAATGTCGGTAAGCTGCAGCAGAAGCGCCTGCGTCGCATGGCTGCTCATCAGAGGCAGCGGCAGCCCGTTCTCCGTTTCGGTCCAGCGCATTGTGCCGTTCTCTCGTTCCACATGGTCCACTGATGCGCTTTGCGCATCGCTCACCTGGCCGGCGCCACCGTCAATTGTTACCGAGGAGACGAGCGCAGGCGCATTCCATCCCTTCAGCAACGCCTCCGCCATGACCCAATGCGCCAGTGGATCGGGATGCACGCGGTCGGGCACCAGCAGTTTCGCAATCTTTGGATCGAGGGCCTGCGCCTTTTCAATCGCCGCCACTACCGGCGGGTTCAGGTTTACAAATGTGGCGCCGTATTTGCGCGCAAGATCCTGGTCCAGGTCAGCGAAGTGCAGCATCACCGCGTTATAGCCGCCCGGGAACATGGGCGCACCGGTCACTTCGTCGTACGGCGAAGGTCCCAGCAGCGTCACGCGGGCCGCCGGTGCGTGTTCGCGAATCGAATCGAGCAGATGTTCGTACCCTTTCGTGTAAGTGGACTCAATCTCAGGAGTAGTCGCACCATAGCTGCCATCGTTCATGCCCAGCATCACGGTGACGACCGTAGGCTTCTCAGAGAACACATCGCGCGGCAGCCGCTGATCGATCGGACCTCCGCCGCCGCCGGTCACACGATCGCCGCCTACTCCGGCGCCATAAAAGTGAACCCGCATGGCAGGAAACCGCGTCGCGGTGTACAACTCGACCCACTGGTTGTAATAGTTCTGCTCCGTAATGCTGTCGCCGTAGAAAACTACCGTGTCGCCGGCTTTTAGATAGAAGCCCTGGGGCGCAGTAGCGACGGAAACAAGCGAATCGGCGCAGCCGTAGTAGAGAAACCATTGATTGTGGAATGACACCAGCCCCTCGGCAAAAGTGGTTCCAGCAGCATACTGGCCGGTCTTTTCATACGGCAGCTCCGGCTTGAGAACCGGCCCATCGGTCTGCCCGATCAGGTGCGCAGGATCCTTCGCATCGAAGAGCGCTTCGCCTGCCGCATACGCGCTGGGGCCGATTTGAGGGTCGCCGCCGCTATTACCATTCTTGCCGTTGTAGAGCACGACAATTCCCTTATCGGTCAGGATGGGCGGAGGGCCTGTCTCAGGAAACGTGCTGTCAAAGTGACCAGGCCGCGGCCGCAACAGCTCAACCGGTGCGCCGTGCGCATCCTCCACGGGGGTCCAATGGACGAGGTCGGTCGAAGTCGCGAGGCGAATCGCTCCCTCGCCCCAATACATCCAGTATTTGCCGTTTATTCGGGTAGCAAGGATCTTCCCCTTCTCATATCTGGACACAATGGAGCCGGATTTCGACCATGTATCCACATATTTGCCCTGGTAGGCTTTCGCAAATGCATGCCCCTTTTTACTCCAATGCAACAAGTCTTTTGAAGTAGCAATCAGCAACCGGGAATTTTTCCCGTCATAAGCGGTGTAAGTCATATAGTAAGTGCCCTGTTCGTCTTCGACCACCCGGGGATCTTCGCAGCCTCCCGGCCATTCATATTTTTTTTCGGCATCTTCAGCCGGATACAATATAGGTTCCGGATAACGCTTGAAATGCAGTCCGTCCGTACTTTCCGCCAAACCTATCCTGGAAGTGCCGTCAGGCTTTCCCACCCTATCCTGGGCCCTGTAAAGCATGTATATTTTGCCATCCTTTACGACAATGGCGGGATTGAAGACATCCTTTTCCTCCCACTGCAGTTTCCTGCCGCTTACAGGATCCTTAAAGGAACCATTCCCGGGTTGCAGAACCGGGTTGGCACTATCGGATTTGACAAATCCAAGCAAGGCCCAGTCAACGGAGGAGTCTTTCGATAGACCGGCAGATTTCACGCCCCCCCTGTCGGTAGTTTGAGGAGCTGTAGAATCTTTCCCGGTGACTTGCCGGTCCGGCCCATTGCAGGCCACGCAAAACAAGACTACAAAACCTGTTCTTATCCATTGCCAAAAGCGATGATTCATATTTCTTTTTTTACGCTGACATATAGTTCTTCACGTTCAGATATAGATTGAGGATAAGATCACCGGATCTGCGGAAAGGCCATTCCCGTGATCTTCCGGTATAGGTCAACCGCATAAAGATCCGTCATGCCGGAGATGTAGTCGACGACAGACTGAATATCATTATAGAGGCGGTCGGGGTCGCCGCTGATGACGAATTGCCGGGAAATAAGCTGCAGGAGCTTTTCCGATTTGGAAGCGCGGGGATCGAGGATAGCCCCAAAAAACTCTTTCAACATTCCGCCAATGACGTTATAGCCGGCGATCTCTATTTCCACCACCGAACGATGATTATAGATATGCTGCACTGAATAGGCATCGATCTCCCTGATCAGGTTCCGCTCGCGCTGCGGTAAATAGTCGATCAGGGATTTCTGCAGGCTCCCGCTTAATAATTCCTCTTCCTTGTTCATGAAGACATTCCGCACCCGGTGGATCAGCAGATTGATGAGCTTGGCCCGCAGGAACTGCACTTTCTGGTTGTCGTCATTAATATCCCGGAGGATCTCCTCTACCCTGTCGCGGGCATCATAGCCCTGCTCCTCATCGAAAAAAGACAGGAAGAGACCCTTCAGGGTATCCATGGAAATGATATTGAGCCGGTGCGCGTCTTCAAAATCGATGACCCGGTAACAGATGTCGTCGGCGGCTTCTACGAGGTAGACATAGGGATGACGGGCAAAAATATTCCTTCCGTCTTCTGCACCGGGGATGCCGAGGGTAGCGGCAATGCGCCGGTATGTATCGATCTCCGAGTCGAAGAATCCCGATTTTTTAGTAGCCAGTTGCCGCTTGTCAAAGCCTTGGGTAGAATCGGTAGGGTATTTTACGATAGAGGCCAGGGTCGCATAGGTGAGGCGGAAGCCGCCCGCCACCCGCTCATTAAAGCTATGGGTAAGGGTTCGGAAAGCGTTGGCATTGCCTTCGAAATACAGGAAATCCCGCTGTTGGTTGTGGCTGAGCCGTTGCGTAAACTGCCGCTCCGCCTCTCCATCAAGTCCCCTGAAAAAACTGCGGATCGCATCTTCACCCGAATGCCCGAAGGGTGGATTACCGATGTCGTGTGCCAGGCATCCCGCGGCAATAACAGAAGGCAACTCATATTTATAGAATTCGCGAAAATCTTCTCCCAGGCCGGGGTATTTTTCTGCCAGGGCATCCCCTACGGCCTTGCCCAGGGAACGACCCACCGAAGCCACTTCCAGGCTATGTGTCAGCCGGTTGTGCACAAATACCGCTCCAGGCATAGGAATGNNAATTGCCGGCAGGTTCCGATCCCGTCCTCCTGGCGCTGTACAGTTGTTCCCAGTTCATTCTTTGCATAGCCTCATTCAATGATTGGGCGCAAAGATAGGAAGCTCAGCGCTCGGTTTATACACCATTCCAGTCAAAACTGACGATCCTGTTATTTAACTTCCATTTTGAAGGGCGTGGGTTGCTGAGCCAATCCAGGGGTTCGCCGATAGGTTGACGGGAAGCGGCCTGGCGAAAAGCCGTTCGGATAGCTGATTTCTGTTCGGCTCCCAGGACATCGGGTTGGGCGGAGATGAACAAGGGCGTTCCGCTTTCCGCAAGCAGTTGCATCCATTGCTTATTCTTTTCCCAGGCTACGTCTTTGGTCAGTCCCACGCAATCCCCATCCGTGGCATAGAAATGGCCATCCTGAACGATCCTGAAACCGAGGGTATTGACACCCATTTTAAGCGTCCTGCTCCATTCTTTGCCGCTGGTATCGTCGCCGATCCGGTTGATCTCAAAAAGGCCGGCCGAGAGATGACTCACCGTATTGCAGCCTAACAGATATATATCACCCGCAGCATCGCGTATAGACTGGTAAAGGATTTTGATCACTTCGGCGGTGGTCTTGGTTTTGTCCATGAAACTCCATCCCGGAACCGTGATCGTTTCTTCCATTTCAAAACCCCATTTCCCGGTAATATCGTAGGTCGAAAAATCGTGTTTTACCAATTCGAATCCCCATTCCTTATAAATCCCGATATTCCGTTTGACACGTTCGAGATTCTCTTCGATCGTAGGGTCGAGGATAGGATTTTTAGGATTATCACGTCCGGGGATAGACGGCAGCAATAAGGATGGCTTATCATCATGCCGGGCGCATAAGGGTCTTGTCCATAAGCCGGGACGCATCCTCTCTTTTTTAATATCCGCGGCCAGTTTTTGCATATCGCCGAATTTCTGATTGGGTTTCGAAAAATCATCCTGCCAGCCGCTGTCTCCGGGTAACAAGGGCGAATACTCCGCCCATCCCGCATCTATCACCGAAAAAGGGCGGTTTCCATTGTCCTCCGCCAGATCCGTCATCAATTTAGTTTGTTCCAGGATCAATTGGGGGGAATTGTTGCCATAGGCAAAGTACCAGTCATTGATCCCGTACACGGGCATTTCGGGCAGCCTGGGAGCCGTGCACATCAGGCTGCAAAATCTTCTCGCCGTCATAAAGGGAGTCTCTTCTTCTTTACTGCGGATGGTGAGGATATCCGCAACATGCAATTTCCGTCCACCCAGTTCGACGCCGATACCGGCCGAGCGGGTGTCCATCGTCAGTTCCAGGTCCCGGGGACCGATAGTCCACCAGCAAAAAGCATTACAGCCCGTTTTAACGCCAAAGCCTACCGTATCCCGGGAATCGTGCAAAAGCAGGTACCAGGGCTCTTTCCTGCCCTGTTCGGGAGATCTCCAGGCCAGATCTCCATAGGACCTTTCCCAATGATCGCCCAGGGATATGGCGCCCTTTGCAGGAGTATATTTCCATTTCAACCTTATTTTTTTTACAGCCGAATGAGGAGCCTGAAGCTCTACCGACACGGTGTCTGGTAGAGTAGCCAGGGATACCTGCATGTCAAGATAAGTATATGTCGAATCTCCGCTCAATTTCAGCAGGGTCCATTCACCCCCGCAAAGTATCCATACCTCGTCAGGCAGACCGATCCTATGCCAAGGGGTGTCGCAGCCTGCCACCAACTTATCGGCCAGCAGGAGGGCAAGCGAGGATGCCGATAGTTTTATGAATTTTCTTCTTTGCATTTCTCTTGGTTTTTGATCCGGGTCATGCCTCTCAATTGACTTCCAACTGATCTTTGGACGGAAGTTTTGGGAAAGGAGCATGTGGTTCTGTCTGGTACCAGAAGACAACGGAAGAGATATCGTCCTGGAGCGGGAGGTAACGCCCGCCTTCCCTCCATCCCAGGTCCTGGATGGTGACTTTCAGGTCTTTCTCGAAGCGGATCGGATCGGTTATATGCCAGCGATAGAGACCGAAACGTTGGGAGACCTGGTAATGCCCGTCTCCCCGGATGACCTGCGGCAGGCCGCTATAAGGGGTACAAAATTCGGTGTAGGCAGAACTTTCCACGCCGGCCTCATTTTTTTTATTGGTATCGAAATCGTAAGAGCCGCAGAAAGAGTCTTCCGTTCCTGTTCCGCAGATCGTCGGAAAATCGGTATCGCCGTCCATGTAGAATTTTATTTCTCCCTCTCCCCACCAACCGTTATTATGCACCCCATAGGCCAGGTAAGTACCGACATATTGACCCTTGCCCCTGATACTATCCACAAGTACATAATTGGCTTTATACGGAAGGGGATTCACGCGGCGAAACTGCGCATGAAAATAACCAGCATCTTTCGGAACCTCCGTTAATACATAATCCACCTGGTAATAGAGGGACATGTCTTCCGCGTCGATATTCTCCATGGTAATTTTACACTTTTTATGGAAAGGCATGGTCCAATAGCAATTAAAAGCGCTTCCGGGATTGACAGCGACTGCCAGGGATTGTAATGGAGAATATTTACCCCAGGCCATACAAAAGAAGTCCCCGACAGGCGATTCTATGGAAGGCTGGATCTCATCATCCCAGTAAACACGGAGAATTGAAAATCGCCAGTTGCCGCTAGGTGTCATCCAGATATGCTGGATAGCGCCGGGGCCATCTATCTCGGCCAGCGTGAAGCTCGTCTTCGGCTTGATAACCACACTGGGATTTAGCTTCCAGCCTTGCCCCAATTCCTGCGCAGGGCCTGAGCCGGTGCCGCTGGTCGCCTTGCCGCCCTGGCCTTTTGCACCCGTCAGGTTTTCAGGGCTGATCGACCTGGATTTCGCATTGGAGAGTCGGAATAGATTTCCCATATTGTTCTCCACCCCGTTAAAAGATCCTATCTGCTGGGCCTGGATGATTGCCGGTAGTAAGATTGCCAAGGAGATAAATAAAATGAACTTATTCATAACATAGAAAATTAAGGTTTCTGCAGGGGTTTGTAAGCGATAAAGTTGGTCAGTATCCCGATGCCATCGATCCGGATATCGACCCGGTCTTTTTCCTGGAGGGTGAAATCATTGGGTGGGACCAGGCAAGTACCGGTCATCAGAAAGCAACCCGTCGGGAAATCCATCTCTTTATACAACCAGACAGCCAGTTCCGTCAGGGATCTCTTGATCCTGCTGATCTCTACCGAAGCGGCATAGACGGGCACTCCGTTCCTGCTGATCTCCATGTGTATCGTCGTTTCCGGGGAGATCGGGCCTTCGGGCACGTAGAGGCAAGGGCCCAGGGCTGCACTGCGCTCGTATACCTTTGCCTGCGGCAGATACAGGGGATTCTCCCCTTCGATGCTGCGTGAGCTCATGTCATTCCCAATAGTATAGGCCCTGATATGGCCCTGGGAATTGATGAAAAGGGTCAGTTCCGGTTCAGGTACGTTCCAGGTGGAATCCCGGCGTATATAAACATCCTGCCCATGGGTAACGACACGATTCGGCAGGGATTTAAAGAATAATTCAGGGCGGTCGGCCACATATACCTTATCATAAAAATCCGCGCCGCCCGATGCCTTGGATTCTTCCATCCTGGCATCCCGGCTTCGGGAATAAGTTACCCCGGCAGCCCAGACCTCCTGGGTAGCGGCGGGAGCAAGGAGTTCCTGCCCGCACCAGGCGGCTGCTTGTTCTGCAGAAATAACTGCTGACCCTGCGCCGGCCGATAGGGCCGAAAATAAATAAGAATGAAGATCGTCCCGGTTGATCAATGAATCCCAGGATTGTTCGAGCTTATAAAAATTCCCTTCCCGCTCCAGTAAGATGCCTTTTTTGGTTCTGTACAGTTTCATTCGTTAATTTTGTCTTTTTTAGTTGTCGAATGAATCTTGCGATTCATCCGTTGATTTTATCCCGATTAATAATGTCTTTTTTTTGCCCTTACCTAATAATAGCCGCACGCGCATCTTCCAGTTTCACTCCCAGCAATTGTTCCGCAAGCCGGCTCAACGTGGTATAATCTCCTTCCAGGTGACAGGTCACCTGGCTATAGGTCTGCGATTCACCTTTTTTCAACTCTTTTACAGGACTGGATGATTCGATCTCATAAAAAGGCCCGAGTTGGCTGCCATCGGCCAGGGGACCATCATTGTACGCATTGACGGCGTCTCCTTTAAAAGGTTCCTTCTGTATCTCCCACTTGGAATTGACATAGCTTCCCCTCTTATCTGCCTGGAAATAGATCAGAGACAGCACGTTCTTTTCGAAATCGAAGCTGGCCACAATCGATTTGGCAATAGTTGGGGAGAGCCCTATTTTACTGCGGTGCTTGCCATCGCAGGTGAGGTACAGCACACTATCTTTAACGATCAGCCTGTCAGCCGGCACTTTCCCGAAATAGTCATCCGTTATTAAAGAGCGGCTACCCTTACCGGGGGTAAAAGGAACGATCACCACCGTCTGCGGGGAAGGCTTCATCATTCCAAGCAACCAAATGGAAAGAAGACCTTTTTGTTTTTCCCAAGCCGCCTCTCCTGCATTTGTCACTCGACTGGTGGTCCGATAGGCGACGGATCGTATGCCGTCAGGAAGCGCCGTTCCCAATTTGCCTTCCAGACCTTTCCTGTCCAGCAATTCAATAGTCCTGTTGATATCGATATTAAATTCAGTGCCGGAATAATTTGAAAGCGTGGCCTGGGTCGCGAATTCGGCATGCGAGCTATCGGATCCTACCCTTTTCCAGGGCAGGGTATCGATGACAGGCGGCACCTGCCAATGCTTAATATTAAAAGAATCGCCTTTTTTAAAATACAGGGAATATTGTCCTCCCTCGGGGCCCAGCCAGAAACGTTCTTCTCCGCCAAAGGCATTGAACTGCGGCTTTCTCTTACCGGAAGAAATCAGGTCATAATTGATCCATCCGTAACTATTGCCGCTGTCGCCTCCGGAGGTACTGGTCATAACCCGGGCCTGGTATGCACCGCTGATAAGTATTTTTGAATGACTTCCCGGATCCTGTAATTCTACCAGGTCATTTTTACTGTTGTTCTTCAGGAAATCCGCGTCGTAGCCATAGCTTCCTTTGGAAGGCGGGGCCGGGTTGTCTTTTGCTTCATTGTTCATAGCACCGTTGTTACAAGCAGCCAGGCAATATATGCCTAACATGCATAGAGAGATTCTAAAAGTAATTTTATTCATGCAGCAATCATTTATCCTGTAAGCTAATTAATAAAAGCTACGAATCAACACCTGTAAAGAACGAAATAAAAACTACACGAAACCTCCAGGCTTTTGACCGATTCTGATACTATATTATCATGTCCGTTGCCTCATTTGCTCAATTCCCCTTAATTTTATTACCAAAATGATATTATGAGGCCGATTCTCCGGAAGGTCGATGCGGGGCATAATTATTCTTTCAGCGTACGGGAAGATGTCTATCCGTATCTCTACAACCACTGGCATTTTCATCCGGAGGCGGAACTGACGCTGATCTGTAAAGGAAGGGGGATACGGCTGGTCGGAGACAGCATAGAACGCTTTGAGGACAGCGACCTGGTTCTTTTAGGAGGCGACCTGCCCCATCTGTGGCGGAATGATGCCGTCTATTTCCAGGGGCTTCCCGATCTGCAGGTCGAGGCCATAGCCGTTCATTTCCACGAAGATTTCTGGGGAACCGCTTTTCTCGAACTGCCGGAACTGAAGGCCATCCGGGACCTGTTGGAAAAAGCCAAAAGAGGCCTCCGGGTCACGGGAGACACAAAATACAGGATCAGCTGCCAGATGGAATCTATCCTGAAGGCTTCGGGCACCCAACGCATCGGCCACCTGTTGAATATGCTGGACCAGATCGCCACTTCCAGGGATTATGAGTTGCTTTCGAGCGTGGGTTTCAGCAAGAACTACGATCTTCTGAACACCGATAAGATCAATCGTATCTACACCTATACTTTCAATAATTTTCAGAAGAAGATCACGCTAAAGGATGCCGCTGCGACTGTCAATATAAGTCCGCATTCTTTCTGCAGGTATTTCCGGTCGAGGACCCTCAAGACTTATGGTCAGTTCCTGCTGGAAGTACGGGTGGGATATGCCTGCAAGCTTTTGATAGAAAATAAAATGAGTGTAGCCCGGATCGGCTATGCCTGCGGGTTTAATAACCTTTCCAATTTCAACCGTCATTTTAAGTCCCTGGCAGGAACCACGCCGCTGCAATACGCAAAAAAATATACACAGTATGCGTCGCCGCAGTAATAAGAATCCCCGTCAATATCCAAGCCGGTAGTATATCGCAACGGCGCGCGCGTCTGGGAATCATCATAGTATCTCAAACCGCCTAATAAAACACGATCGTCAGCAAGCTCGATCGATTGCTACCGGCCGGCTTTAACGCCATAAATTTATTGGCCTGGCCGGCGGAAAGAAAACCGGCCAATGTCTTCATGAAACTTGCCAATAAGTCATTTTGCTGTTGCTGATAAGACGCATTATCGGTCTTTTGTAAATTCAGGAAAGGGGCTTTTTCTGTAAAAAAAGCATACAATGCATTGTTCATCGAGTTTTTTTGATCGGCAGTCAGGCTTAACGGCCCTGCTACCTGGTTGGTAATACTGGCCGTAAGAACGTTCCCTGTCCCGCTATTATAGGCCATCTGAGCCTGGATATCTGATTTCATCTGTGCCGTCCTTCCTGTACTGGCCGATGCCGAACCCGAAGGGGTCGACTGTGCATGAGTTTGCGAATAAAGAATCAGGGAGGATAAGAAAAGGAAAAATGTCTTTTTCATAAAATCGTATTTATCAGGATGATTTATCAAAATGAGAATTAGCTTTTAATGGAAATAATTATTATAAGAACTTCCAATCGATCCAGGATTTCGCGTCCAGGGCGCTGACCATGTCATAAGAGCTACCATCCTCTTTCAAAATAAAATAAAACCCGTTTGGATCGCTTACCAGGTTATTGGTCTCCGTGACCGCAGTGGGTGTTGCAGCTAAAGGAGCAACCTGGAAATACCCTATTCCACTTATATCCTGCTGATAAGATTCGGTCAGGTAATTGGGATAGGTACTACCGGAGGCGGATGCAAAAAACGGGGACAGCAAGTCATAGCCGCCCGTCAAAACGCCGGGGTAATATACATAAGCATAAAAAGGCAGGCTGTTGTATTGCAGGTTTTCCACCCCAAAGGCGTCATCCACCCCATCGATATGGAAGCCGGTATAAGAAACCCAGAATCCCTGAGTAGTCAATGCGGTAGTGATCCATCTTGCTGCCGCGCTGATATCGTTTTTCAGTGGGGCGATGGCGCCTGAAAGCGTGGAAGCCGTTCCGTTCACCGTGATAGAGGCAGTAGCAGTAGAAGCATTCCAGGCGACATTCTGCAAGGCAGAGATCGTTTGTGGGCCGGTATTCACCGGAACTACGAAGTGAATGCCGTCGCCGGTTACATAATAAGTAGTGCTGGCCGATTTTAAGTTCCCCGCTTCCAGCCAGTTAACGTCGACCACATGGTTATTGATACCTGGCGTAAACTCGATCTCCTGGCCTCCGATGGAAGCGTGTTTAAAATAATTTAAGATCTTGTCGAAAACGAAGGAGTTCGCAAAGGTCCCGTTGAAATAGGCGTCACGCTGAGCCTGGGTGGCTTTCACCAATATGGCGTTGGATCCATTTAAATTACCTATCAGATTGATAGTATCCCCCAGTTGCGCGGGACTTACATTATCGGAAAATGAAAATTCAAAATCCGTGCCCCAACCAAGGCCCGGTCCGAATGGGCTCTTCGAAACGGCCGGATCCGGATCACAGGGCACCTCGATATAACTATAGGTATCGAAGATCAGGGAGGGCCGCTGAACGGCCTTGATGCGGTAACTGGAAGTGCCGGGCGTCTTCGCCATCGTGGAATCGAAATCGGAGAACATGACCACCTGGTTGGAGTCATTGAACTGCATATAATAGGCAAATGCCGCTTTCGAGCCATTCGTGGTCGCACCCTGGTTAATGGCTTGCCCGGTTGTATATTCGATCAATATCCACCCATAGGGGGACTGGGTCAATACATTCTGATAGGCTGCCAATGCCACGCTTAACCGCTGATCCACCGTTTGCCCGCCGATCAGGTCCGATACCTTTTTTTGACAGCCCGTCATTACAAGGGATGTGAAAAACAGGCCTATTACTATCTTACTCATGCTGAAAAATTTAAAAAATTATTGGAGATAATTCACGAAATCAGTGCGGCATATGGCCCGCAAGGCGTAAAAATCTATGTTCCATACCGTTTGAAAATAATCCACGACAACCGCCTCTTTTTGCTTGATGGTCGCATATCCTGTTGTGCCGGGTCCGCCTGTCTGGGTTAGCAACTCTTCGTATTCATCGTATCCTTTCGGACCACCGGGCCCTCCGGCAAGCATAGAGCTGATCATTTCCACAAAATCTTCATCCGGGGATGCCTGGGCGTAGGAAGTGATGAAACCCAGTTGCCTGGCCTGTGCATCCGTAACATTGTACCAGTTGCCCGTATATCCTGTAGAAATCGTTTTAAAAGACGTGGGATATAATTTGTTCTGGTTAAGGATATGCCCGAACTCATGGTGCATGGTGTGCATCATTTGCTTGAATGTGGCCGAATCCTGTTTTAGCCGGGTATAATTATTCACTTCATAAATAAGCATGGCCGTTCCACCTTCGGCCTGTCCCAGGAACATCGCCCCGTTGGATAAATATTCGGCGCTTCCTGCCAATTCATAGGTCTTGGGGAGGTACTGTCGTAAAAAGGTCGTGCTGCCTGTAATCTGGTTATAGGGCGCGAAACTAACATTCAGGAGCCCCTTTAATACGGGTATGACCTGGCTTTCCTTCGGCGGAACGATATCGGATGGAAAATCCAGTTGCCCAGGTGTCCATTTATAATCTACGGCGATATTATAAGGCTCCGTGAGACTGTCATAAATAAAGTAATCGGTAGAATCCATCACCCAGGTATCACCCCCCAAGCCTACGGGAGGGGTCGTCAAATCCACCGTATCCTTTTTACAGGAAGCCATCAACATTGACAGCAACGCTATTGACAAGGCTATTTTTAATATCGGTCTCATATTTATATGTTTTATTCTCATTCAATTTACTTACTCATTCGATCTGCAATCATCTTATCGCCCTATTTGCAACAGGGTCATCTCGGGTTTAGCGCTATTCCTTCCTGCGGCGCTTGTAGCGGAAACTGCAGGAGCCTTCTTTTATCGTCTGCCGCCAGCGTCGAAGAAAAACCATCGGTGCTGGTATGCTGGACTGGAATATTCAGCCGGAGGATATCAAACCATCTTAATCCTTCCTGCATATAAGATACACGCTTGAAGTCCAGCACGGCCTGGATCAGGGAAGCCTGCAACGGCAAACCATAATAGCTGGTGACGCTTGACGTGGTGATATTATTGACGGTAGAATCATACCCCTTCACATTCTTGCTGACCCAGGAATTCAGATCGATGATGGCGGCCGGATAGTTCGACATCCTGGCGTATGCCTCAGCTCTGTTCATCAATACTTCCTCCATGCTGAGCAGCGGGAAAATGGCATTGGAAGTAAAACTCGAATATCCGACGTTCACGAATTTAGGAAAGTTAAAGAACTGCGGAGTCGAACCATACGTAATCACCGCATACGTTCCACCGGTGACATTCTGGCCTGCCGTAAAGAGCTGGACATTCAGGTTTTGTCCATAGCCATAACGATATTGGTAATAATAGGTTGGCCAGTAGCTGTCCCCTTCCTGCAAAAGAATATTGGCGCTTTCCGTGGACAGGGTATAATTAATAGCGATCTGGTTATACTGAAGGGTACCATATTGGGTAACCTGGTCACGGATCAGGGTAGATGGGTCGGAACTTCCGAATACCAGGCTGGCATGTGCTACGACCTGGGCATAATCCTGTTTAAACAGGTAAAAACGTGCGGCGAATGCATGTGCGGCCTGTAAGGTGAAATGGAACTTGGGAGCCGATCCATAAGAAGCATCCTGGATCAGGGAAAGTCCCCTGACCAGGTCGTTTTCGATCATATCGTAATCATACTGGACGGTTTTTCGGTCATAGTTTCCGAAGACCTGCGTCTCTACGGTGGTAACGTAAGGTACGCCGGGATCGCTGGCTGCAGTGGCCGGGTTATATGATTTTGCAAAAAGGGTGACCAGCATAAAATGAGCATAGGCCCTGCACAACAAAGCCTCCCCCTTTTGTGCGCTATAACTATTCGAATCGGCATTATTGCAATATACCAATGCCTGGTTGGCGACTGCTATTGCATGGTAGCAGGAATCGAAATAGGTTATCGGAAGATCGTATCCCACGGTCGATTGCTCGTCCTGGTATTTGAAAGCCTGAATATTGATCTGGAAACTATTGGGATCTACGCCCAGTGGGGAATTCCCCTTGTCTTCCACATTGTCGCTCATCGCCTCGCAGAAAAGCATATAAGTACTATGCGGATAGGCGGAGGTCAGCAACAAACTAGTGTCACGTCATGCTTAAA
>PLXD01000617.1 GCA_003151295.1 Chitinophagaceae bacterium
TGCGGGAGACCGTGTATAATCGAAAAAGGGAATATTTTGTTGCCTGCATATTTGTCCTGCCAGCAGCAAGGTGGAAGATTCCTCCTGCAGGGGCAAAAAGAGGGGAGAGGCGACGATGGTCAATTGGCAGCCAGCTTGTCTTGTCATATTTACTAATTCTTCAAATGCCCCGACAATGGCGCTGTCCGGAGAACCGGCAACTTGCTCCGGGGAAAAGGGTTGAATATAGGGTTTTGCCATGGTAAAGAGATTCGGGATGTATCCGCCGACAATACCCGAATCATTTCCTTTAGATAGATTGTTAAAAGCAATTTGCAATAGTAGTGAGTTATGCTTGTATAAGGAAGAAGATAGCTTAAGCCATTCCCATTTGCTTCTTTTTTCCAGGATTTCCTTGATTTCCGGATGCTGGGAATAGTATGGCAGGAGAACGGATAACTCATCGAGGCTCTCTTCCCCCGTTGCAAAAGATACGGGGGAGAGATCCAGTATAAGATAATGCGGGCAATAGCGGTGTAAAACCATTTTCAGGATGGCCAGGTTGTAGAAAAGGCCTTGTTTGTCTTTGCCTGCATTGTAGCAGCTAAGGTGAAGGTTGTTTGAAATAATCGCGGAAACGTAATGGTGAGCAGCCCTGGATGAGCCAATGATCAGCATGGACTGGTCGGTAGAATCGATCGTGTAAGTCAGTCTTCCCTGCTCTCCGTGATGGATCCTGCCATAAAAATGATGCATCAGACTTCCGATCCCTTTATCGGCAATAATAAAGCCCAGGCAGGCAATCAATAATTTAATGAAAAACGATTTTGCTTTTTGTTGTTGGTCTGTCATTCAGTTGAAATGATAATAAAAAAAATGACCCTATGACGGCAGGGCGTTAAAACTGGAAATAGATGAACTGGCCTCCGTCAAATACTCCCAGCAGTAATATGATTATAACCAAGGCCAGACAGGATGCGAGGCGAACACTGGCTTTCTTATTGTAAAGTAAAAGATGGGTATCCCCGAAAAACTCCTTTTTGACATCCGCCGTTATTATGCAAGCGATACCAAAAAAGGAATAAAGCAGGAGTGTCCGGCTATCAAACTCCGTTGCTATTTTCCATGGAGTGTCCGGACTTATTATCCGATGAATGACCGAGAATGCTTCCCGCAGGTTGGCGGACCTGAAAAATATCCATGCGAAACACAGGAAGGAAAATGTAATNNTAATAACGCGGCTATGATCCGTATGAGTTTATTTTTGAGCGTTATTTTCCATTTGGAGGTCAGGAATTCGACGATCATGATGAAAGCGTGCAGCAATCCCATGATCACAAAGGTCCATGCTGCCCCATGCCACAGGCCGCTGAGAAAAAATGTTATCACGAGGCCATAAACAACCGCCCATTGCCCCCAATTTCGTTTATTAATGACGATCGGGATGAATAAATAATCATTAAACCAGGCAGACAATGAAATATGCCATCTTCGCCAAAATTCGGTGACGGATCTGCTGAGCAAAGGAGCATTAAAGTTCTTCACCAGTTCAAATCCCATGGTTTTGGCTGAACCGATGGCGATGAGGGAATAGCCTGCGAAGTCACAATAGATCTGGAAAGCGTAGAAAAATGCGGCCGTTAATAAAGCGAGGCGGCTATGGGATGCCGAACGGGTGTATGCGAAATTCACATATATGGCTAACCTGTCGGCTATGACCACTTTCATAAAGAATCCCCAAAGCATGGTCTTTAGTCCTTGCGATATTCCTTCATAGTCCGGCCGGTGCCGTTCATAAAATTGCGGCAACAATTGCTGGGGTCTTTCGATGGGGCCCGCTACCAGTTGCGGATAGAACATTACATATAAGGCGTAAATGCCGGGGTGCTTTTCGGCTTTCTGACGTCCCCTGTATATTTCTATTGTATAGCTCATGGCCTGGAAGGTATGAAAGGATAGACCTAGCGGCAATGCAAGAGACCATAATGGGAAGGGGGTAGTCCGGATATTCCAAAGGGCGAGTAGTTCATTTACATTTTCTATGAAAAAATTGTAGTATTTGAAGAGGCACAATACGCCCAGATTTGCGGCAATGCTTACGATTAAAAAGAATTTTCGCCGGTTGCCGCCGGCGTTTTCAATAAACCGGCCGGCCGTATAATCGATGATGATTATCGTAAAAAGAATAAGCAGGTAAGCCGGTATAAACGATGCATAAAAATAGCAACTGGCCAGCAGCAATAACAGCCAACGCCATTTAAAATTTACCAGGTAATATAATGGCGTTAAGATGATGAAGAAAAGCAGAAATTGAAACGAGTTAAAAAGCATATCTTTTTTTGATAATAGCGCCATTCACCTTCCCTGACCCGTAAAAATGATCCGTAAAGTATGAAACATGATCTTTAGATCAAGGCCCAATGAGATATTTTCAATATAGATCAGGTCGTATTTCATGCGTTCTATCATTTCATCTATACTCTCTGCATATCCGAATTGTATCATGCCCCAGGATGTCAGACCGGGCTTGACTTTGAGCAGATAACGAAAATAAGCCGTCGACTGGTTTATCTGATCGATATAGAATTGACGTTCAGGCCTGGGGCCTACGAGGCTCATTTCTCCTTTCAGGACGTTCCAAAGCTGCGGCAACTCATCGATACGCCATTTGCGGAGGATCTTTCCCCAGGGGGTGACGCGCGGGTCATTGACGGATGACAGGGCGATCCCATTTTTTTCTGCATCGACCCACATGGAACGCAATTTATAGATCAGGAATTTATTCCCTTTGTAGCCTATGCGTTCCTGCACATAAATAATGGGTCCGGGTGAAGAGAGTCTAACGCGTATGGCAGCATAAAGGATCAGGGGAGACAGAAGGATTAATCCCATTAAAGAAACTACTACATCGATGAGCCGCTTGATATTTTGTTGCCAATCCGGTATCAGATCGGTATAAATATCGGAAAGTGCGGCGCCGAATATATTGCTGGTCTTCACAGAACCGGAAATGATATCCAGGGTACTGGGCATTATTTTGATCTCGACGTCTTTTTCGCTTAATTTTTCAATCACCCTTTCCACTTCCTGTCTGTCGGATTTTTCCAAGGCGATCACTACCAGTTCGATATCATTGGCATCTATTGTATTTTCTATTTCCCACACATGACCGATCTGGGGCAGATATTTTCCGATGCCATTTTTACTATCCTCATCCGATGCATAGCCCACATAGTGATAGCCGATCGAGCGCAACCCTTCATGGGTCTCCTTATAGATACGGACAGCGGTGGAATTGCCGCCTACCAGTAAGGTCTTAAAAATCACGGTCCCTTTGTCCAGGTGCTTTTTCACGAAATACAGGATGGTCAGCCGGCCCCAGAGGGTTAGTACGAACTGGGAGGTGAAGAAAATGAAATAGGCCTTATAATAGTAATGATAATCCGTATTGGGGTCGTTGATGACGATGGAGAAAAAGACGATGGTGCATCCGATCAGGGTACAAATAAAAGTGATGGTCATCTCATTCAGCCTCGACTTTTTATACAGGTCGGTATAAGAACCTATCATTCCGTAAAATATCAGCCATCCGACCGGGATCGTAGAGACCCCCAGCCAGAAACGGTTATTCAGCAGGATGTGGTTGCCGTTATACACTACCGGTTCGGAGAGCAGTAAACGGCGGCTGAAATAGAAGATGACGGACGTCAGGATCGCAGCGAGATAATCACTGAAAACATACCAGGTTATATGGAGCTTTTTAGAAACCGCCATTTATTTCGTCAGGAGTTGATGGTATTGTGTCTGATCTTTTGCAATATCTGGTGCGCGATATCCATGGCCCGGAAACCATCTACTTCCGAGACCGGTGACGGTTTGTTATACAGGATCGCTTCGCAGAATTTCTCTAATTCCAGTTTGATCGCATTTACTTCCGGTATTGCCGGATTGATTATAGCGATGGTTTTTTTGCCATTTTGGGTCTCGATATCAAAGGTAAAAGCATCCAGGTCCTGCGGGGTCCTCAATTTGATGATCTCCGTTTTTTTATTGAGAAAATCGATCCCGATATATGCATCCTTCTGGAAAAGCCGCATCTTTCGCATCTTCTTCATGGATATGCGGCTCGAAGTAAGATTGGCCACGCAGCCGTTATTGAATTCGATACGGACACTTGCGATATCCGGGGTATCGGTCATGACAGCTACGCCGCTGGCGGAAATATTCTTCACCTCGCTTTTTACCAGGCTCAGGATGATATCGATGTCATGGATCATGAGGTCGAGGATCACGCTTACTTCCGTCCCGCGGGGATTGAATTGTGCCAGGCGGTGTACTTCAATGAACATCGGGTTCATAGGGATGGATTGAACGGCTATATAGGCCGGGTTAAACCGCTCTACATGTCCAACCTGCAATTTTACATTCGACTCTTTTACCAATTTTACCAGTTCCCGCGCTTCTTCCATGGTGTTGGCAAGGGGTTTTTCAACAAAAACGTGTTTGCCCTTGCGAATGGCTTTTTCACATAATCCGAAATGAAAGGGGGTGGGCGCTATGATATCCACAAGGTCGCAGGCATCTATCAGGCTTCCTGCATCTAAAAAACGAACCAATTGATATTTTTCCGATACTTCCTGTGCTACTTTATCGTCCGGATCGTAAAAGCCTACTAATTCAACGTCTTTTATCTCTTTCCAATTGTTCAGGTGGAATTTACCCAGGTGGCCTACGCCAAATACCCCTATTTTAAGCATTTAATGATCATTTGTCTGCCAAATATAGGTATTTGGGGACGTATCACTCTCTTAATGGAGGGTGGCGATATGAGGTTTGCTGTATTTTACCAGATTTGCGAATGTGAGGGGAATATCCGATCGGGGGAAAATCTTTGTCTTTACAAATCTTTTGAAAGTGACGAGGAAGATGGGGATATAAAGCAGTATGGCTAAATAGAAATAGACATCATACATTTTCAGAAAATAAGTGCGTATCGAAATCTTTTCTGCTCTTTGCGGGCCGAGGAAGAGATCCAGGGTCTTTTTTGCAGCAGGGAGGAGTAAGGGAATCTTCCCCCAATTGGTATATCGTACGTCTTCGTATTTATAACTGGTGTCATAGCCGGCCGGCAGCTGACTGGTATAATATTTCCAATTGGCCTCTACGTCTGCAAAGCTGGCCATGCCTGCGTTCGGCTTTTTAAAATAGACATTGAAGGTCGGATCCAATACGGCCCAACCCGTATTCGTATATACTTCCAGGACATTATGGGCAGCGAAAATGCCATGTGCTTTCATCTGGGCAATCCTGATGGGATAATGGGAGATCTGTAACAGCCTGGCCAGCACAATTGAATAACTTCCACAGGCTCCCCTCGTCGTCATGAGGTCCACTGAAGAAGGGTGCATATAATCCGATTCGAACCCGGCCATGTCATTATCATTAAAAATGGAGGCCCTGTTGTGGAGAAGCTCATTACAGACATGCATCGTTTTTACGACGATCGAATCCTGGGTGTCATCCGCGTCTATCTGTTTATCCACGCTTTTCTTGATGGCTGCGAAAAGGCTATCCTCGTAATTGCCCTCCATTTTAAAATAAAATAGCGAAGCGATCAAAAACCCGTTCAAAAACGTAAGAAAGTATAGGTTTTTGAATATTTTTTTCAATAATCTGAGCGAATACTTAAATGCCATGTTTCTTTGACCTTATTTAGAGATAGGGGATAAAGGTAAAGGTTTGTTAAAAATACACCCCATATTTTAAAATTGTAAAAAATTATATCCTCATCTCTCTTTATGAATAAAAATAATACCGGAACGAACGGGGATAAGGCATCTGGTTTAAAAAGCGGCACTTTCAATGTAGAAAAATCCCGAAATGGGAAATTTAATTCTTAGGACTGATCCGCCAAAGTAATTTTAAAATTTTGCAGCAGTGCAAAGAGCCCTTGGTTGCCGAATGTACCGATAAGCTGCTGAAATCATAGGAATTAGGCAAGTATTTTAATACTATTTTAATTCCCGGGGTCCGGAACCTGTATTGTCTCACCCTGTCCCGATATTTATATGACAATAAATTCGTTTTTATTCGTGTTTATTGACTTAATTCGTATTGGTGTGTTCTATATTGATCGNNGTGATCGTGCATTCTTGTATCAATCCTGGTTATTATTTTCGTGCAATGAAAAAATGGGGGCTCCTTCTCTTGCTTATTTTTCTTTCGGCATGGGCCGGTATTTATTTATGGATACCCGGCGAGCTGGACTTGTCGGTGGCGGGAATGGTGAACTGTACCGAAAATGGTGCTTACCGGCGACTGACGGAAGAGACCTGCTGGGAGAAATGGTGGCCGCAAGCCAAGCCGGTCAATCAGCCATACTGTGGGACCGACAGGCATCCTTTCATTTATGAAAGCTATTCATACCGGCTCACGGGCGTATTTTCGAAGGGGATCGAAGTGGCCATTCAGCAGGGTGATTTCAGCTTCGATACGCGAATCCTCATTCTTCCCCGGGCAAATCCCGATACGATATTCCTGGAATGGAGGGGCCATCTCGCAGGTAACTCCCTGAATCCATTTGAGAGGATCCGGCAATACCGGCGGGTAAAGGTCATCCGGGAAGGCATGGCAGGCATCTTGGCCAGTCTTTGTTCCTTTCTTGAAAAAAAAGAGAATATATACGGGTTTGGTATCCGCGAGCTCCGGTCGGCGGATAATACTAAGTTATTGATGGCTGAGGTGTGTGGTGGGGATTGGACGGTCTCCCAAGCCATCGGTCAGTTGCAACTCTTCATTAAGGACTACCGGATGGAGTCGGTGGCTCCTTCTTTTGAAACCCTGGTGACGGACAGGAGCAAAGAGCCCGACACGACAAAATGGGTGACACGCATTTATTTTCCGGTGCTTTGAGGCCCCGAAGGCATTCGGGATCGCGCTTCGCTTGACTTGCAGCTGTTACTTAAACTGAATCACCCGGGTGCTATCATTATTATTTACGATGATATAGGCTTCCCGGCCGGAGATCTTTATCGGGCTGATATGCCGGGCTTGTCCTTTGAGGACCAGGCCGTTGAGGATGCCGGCGGTGAACTTTCCCCCACCCCGGTTCAGCAGAATAGTACCGAAATCCGCATCATACCTGCCGATCTGTATATTGTTCTCGTAATAGTTCCCGACCAGGAGGATATCGGGGAGATTATCACCGTTGGCATCTACGACAACCGCATCCTTGTAGGGGGAGAGTTGCGCCTCCCAGGGCATTGGCTGGACGGTAAAATGGAGATCTCCCTGATTGATCAGTATTGCGTTGGAGAAATAATCGGCGCTAAGGGTATCGGCTTTCCGTAGTTTTTCCTCCGGGAATATATCTTTCAGGGTGGCTTTCGCGAAATCTTCCGCATACAGGAAGTTTTTTTTCAGTCCCGGCATCTGTTGTTCCAGTTCTTCTTTTCCGGCGAATGGAAGTTCGCGTCCGTCCAGGTAATAGGTCAGCAGTTGTTCTTTTTTGCCATTTCCGTCGAAATCGTAGTAATAAATTCTCACCGGTTCTTTGGGGGAGGCTTTGAGGCGGCTATTGAGTCCCAGGTTGCCTGCGACGAGGTCGATATCCCCGTCATTATCAAGGTCGACCGGCAGGATGAAATTCCACCAGCCCTTTTTATCCGTTAGGACTTTTTTGGAAAAGGTTCCGGGATTCTCCAGGTTTGCCGAACTCCCTGGGTTTGCAGCATTTCCGGGATTTGCAGGTTGCCCGGAATGGTTCATGAATGCGACTATGCCTCCCCATTCCAGACAGAGCAGCAGGTCTTGTTTCCCATCCTTGTCCAGGTCAAACCATAAGGCTTTGGTAACGAAGCCTATTTTTGAAAGGCCGGGAGCCTGTGCATCTGTAACATCCCTGAAGGCGCCTTTTCCATCGTTTTGCAGCAGGTAAGAGCGGGGAACCTGCCCGTACCGGGAGGGGACCGATCTTCCACCGATGAAAAGATCCATGTAGCCATCGCCATTAAAGTCACAGGGGGTGACACAAGATGCGTTGAGGAAGACGTTGTCAAAAGCATGGGCTGATTTTTTCAAATGCCCCTTGCCATCGTTCAGGTAGACCCTCGGCGCCAGGCGGGGGTCGTTGCCGGTATATTCATTTCCTCCGCTGGCAACGACAAGGTCCGGGTTCCCGTCATGATCGACATCTGCCCAGCAGGCATCCACGTCTTCGAAGCTGCTGTCTGCGTCCAGGTCCGGTTGGTGGCTTAACAGGAATTTGCCGGAGCTTTGCTGTAAGAAGAGAACACTTTTTTTCTCTTTCGAGGCGCCGATGAATACGTCCTGCAAACCGTCTTTGTTGATATCGGCGATGGCCAGGGCCGGTCCTTCGGTGGATAGCATATGGGGTATGAGGGCTTCCCGGTCGAATTCATGGAAATCATTTTCTTCGTGGCGGTGCAGCAGACCGGTCTGTCTGGTGATGTCCTGCATGGGCCGTGCCGGGTTTTTCCAATGCGAGGTGATCCGGGTATAATCAAAGCGGGGAAGCCCTTTGCGGTACTCCAGGGTCATGTTGGAAATGCCAGGCTGCCAATCGATCCGCTGGAAGCTATTATCGGGCCATACCAGGAACAGGGAGTCGACATGGGTCTTGTCCAGGCCGATGTGAAGGGGGGTTTCCATGCTGGAGAGGAAGCCCCGGACCGGGAATTTATCGTAGGTGCGGATCTCATCGCCGGTAAAGAGGATGGCTTTGGCGCCGATGGCATTGCGATTTTTTTCCGGGCCTTTCAGGCGGATCTCGAGAAAGGCCTTGTTTGTTTTTCCGTCGCGGCCATCCTTCCCGTCGTGGTTGTCATTCGTTTTGTTCTCGTAGAGCAGGGCCGGGTCATCGATATTGTTTACGACCAGGTCCAGGTCGCCGTCATTGTCGAGATCGGCATAGATGGCCCCGTTGGAATAACTGGGCCGGGCTCCTGCTATGGAACCTGCGAGATCGGTGAATTCCAGTTCCGGGGTGTTCTTGAAGAATTTGGAGGGTATTTTGATCTGGGGGAATTTTTCGATCAGGTCGAGGTCCTTTTTTTCCAGGTTATCGGAGCTCATTTTTTGTTGCATTTCTTCATTGGACACGTAATNNATTGTCGAAGTCTACCCAGAGCGGCGACCAGGACCAGTCGGTGGCGTAGACGCCTGCGTAAAGACCGATCTCGCTGAACATCCCGTTGCGCCGGTTCAATTGCAGATTGTTGCGGGTATATTGGTAATTATATCCGTAGCCGATCTTCAGGTTGAAGATATCCCAGGTATCTTCTCCTTCCGATCTTTTGAGGATGGCGGGATCATAAGGCAGCATATCGACGGTCATGATATCGGGGTAGCCGTCGTTGTTTATATCCGCAATGTCTACGCCCATGGAGAACTGGCTGGTATGCATGAGGTGGTCATTCAATTCGTCTTTGAAAGTCCCGTTGTGCTGGTTGATGTACATATAATCGTTCTCGTGGAAATCGTTCCCAATGTAGATATCGGGATAGCCGTCGAGGTTGATATCCGCTGCCGTGACGCCCAGCCCGTATCCTATTACCGAGCTGTGTATGCCGGCTTGTTTGGTCACATCCGTGAAGTGGTTGTTCCCGTCATTGCGGTAGAGGCGGTCTCCGGAAAGGGGGTTGAAAGTTTGCAATTTCTCGCTTCTTGATCCGAAAGCCCCGTTTTGGTGGATGGAATGGTTCAGCAGGTACATGTCCAGGTCTCCGTCCATATCGTAGTCGAAGAAGACGGCCTGGGTGCTGAATCCGGAAAAATCCAACCCGTATTCTTTTGCCTTGTCTTTATACCAGGGCACTCCGCTGCTGTCGATCCCCTGGCAGACCAGGAGCTCGTTGTGGCTATGGAAGGTCTCATGGTTGCCTACCCTGCAAATATAAATATCCAGTAATCCGTCATTGTTAATGTCTATGACAGAGACGCCTGTCGACCAGCCGCCGTCCTGTGGAATAGCGGCTTCCGCGGTGACATCCTTGAAATGGAGGCCGCCCTGGTTAAGGTACATTTTGTCGCCTGACTGGTTGGCCGCGAAAAAAAGGTCGATCAACCCATCGTTATTGAAATCCCCTGCACCGACTCCTCCTCCGTTATAGAAATACATGTATTTAAATACGGAAAACTCCTGTGTGGGTGTCAGTTTGTTGACAAAGTCCAACCCGGTCCTCGAATGATCGAGGGCCTGGAAAAGGACAGGTCCCTGTTCCCGGACAGCGGGTTTGCATGCTGCCAGCAGGCAGATAAGCAGGGTCAAGCCTGCCAGGTGGGTCATATACTGCTTTTTGGGGTGCATGGGGGATAAATATACATGCTTCCGGGCTTATTACTGCAAGTGAGATCGGGGAAAAGAATTCTCCTGAATCCAGTTTTTTAATGTTTGTGTAGAATAATAAGGCCTATAGGTTTGTTCCTCTTCTGCGAGTAGCCATTGGGCTCCCTGTTCCAGCAGATAATTCCTGCCTTGCAGACGGTGAAACAAATTAAAGGAAGCGTTATAGTCGGCCTTGGCCAGGGAGAAGGCAAGTATGGAGGGTGGGGAGGATGAAGGAGGGGATGAAGAGGAGGATAAAGAAGGAGATGAACAGGAATTGGCGGAGGAGTATTCGCGCCTGATGGCTTCTATTACGGCGTTCATGGTAGACCCGGTCGTGACGATATCGTCCAGTATCAGGTAGTGGTCCTGGTGGTCTGGATGATCGTGATGGTCGCGATGACCAGGGGATGGAGCCGTGGTAAACCGATAGGCTTCATGAAGCGCTATCACTCTTTGTTCGCGGGTCAGCCTTTTTATTTCCTCCACCGGTCTCGATTTGCAGAGCAGGTCGG
>PLXD01000059.1 GCA_003151295.1 Chitinophagaceae bacterium
ATAAGCCTGGGGAGCGATGAATTGTGCCTATCCTTTGAGGCGTTGATTAATCCAAGGCTTTTTTTCAATGCAACCAACGTTCCCCCGATCCGGACGCCGGCATAAGTCGCATTCCGGGCCCCATCGCAGGAAAAACTCAGTTCATCAAGTCCGCTCTCAACGATCTTTTCGGCAAGACGTTCATCGACTAGTTGCAGGTTGGATGTGGTATGAACATGAACATTATGCCTTTTCGCGTCTTCGACGAACAAAAAAAAGTCCCTGCAGAGAAACGGCTCTCCGATTCCGACAAGGAAGATATCGCTGATCTGCGGCAAAAGAGGACTGATCCTTCTCTCCCATAATTCAGGTGAGAATAATCCCGGCTTGTGTCCCTCTATATGCCGGAAGCACTGAGGACAGTTGAGATTGCACGCACTCGATACTTCGACCTGTAATGTCTTCAGAGAACTGAAGGGCACCGCAAAATCGAGCAGGTCGCCTCTAGCTACAAGACAATCAGCCAGGTCGCCGGCATTCGACGTTTCGGCCCATCGCCCGGTCCTCACATCCAAGGTCTTCACGACCCTTGCCGGGTTGCCCGCGGCCACAGAATAATCCGGGATATCTCTGTTGACGACTGAATTTGCACCGATCACACAATGCCTGCCCACCTTCACGTTTCCCATGACGACAGAATTAATTCCGATCCATGATTCATCCCCTATGCTTACCCGATCTTGATGGGTCGTAATCCCCTGCTGCATAACGGGGATTCCTACCTTTTGATACGCATGATGTGTGTCGGTGATAAAGACGTTGGGCGCGATCAGCACGTGCCGTCCGATAACAATCCTATTCGCAGCGGATACGGTGCTTCTTCTTCCGATATTAGTTCCTTCGCCGATCACTATCATCGGGCCGACTTCAGGGTTCTGAAACGCAATATTCAGCCAGCAGTCTTTCTGTATGACTACACCTTTTCCAAACTGCATTCGGTCGATGCCGCGGATATCACAGCCAGGAGCTATGGAAATATTTTTTCCTGGTTCGGGTTCAGTGTGAACGTCCCCGGCAGGTATCCTGCCGCCACCTGATTTTGATTGTTCTATCGCCGAGAGATACGTTAAGATGTCTTTATCGTCTATCACAATGTGTTAACCTTTCCTTTGCCGGAGCCGCTGAAGGAGAGAAATTCTTCATGGCCCTTCCCCTCGTTTTCATCATTCATCTCAATCTCTGCTTCATAACAGTTTTGCGGCGTTCTGAAAATGCCGCGTAATATTCTGGTAGCAAATTTCTTGCCTATAATCGAAACTACAGGACAACAAGCGGTTGAGCTGCAATTGCTTGCGACATAACACCTTGTTTTTATTAATAAGTTTCGTTCATCTTTCGTGGCACAATTGGGAAAAATTCCCTTCGCCGCGTCGATAATTGGAAGCCTGCCGTCAATGAAACGTCAATATTATGACCTGTCGTATAACCCTAAAGATTTCCCTCTTTTTGGACGATAAGATTACAAGAGAGGAATCAATATTTATGGATCCAACAATAGGAGTCAGTTCGGCAGCGTACGTCGACTATTTATTCTCTTCCACCTCCACTTCCCAGGACCAGCTCGACGCCCTGGGCAGCTCCGCCCTCGGCAGGGGCATTGATATGTATCAGAAGGGCGACTACGCCGGCGCCGTCGGGCAGTTCAGGACATCCATCGGCTTCTCACCATCTTCGGACAATTCAGCCAATGCTTACGACTATATGGCCAAGGCATACCAAAAAGAGGGCAAGTCCGAAGATGCCATACGGACATATAAAGAAGCTATAAGCGTCTACCCTACCCGGGACAATTTTCATCTGAGTCTGGGAGATATTTATCTCCAAAACAGCCAATGGACGGATTCTGAAAAAGAATATTCAGCGGCAGTCCGGCTGAACCCCAATTCACCTGACAGCAGGTATTCGCTGGGCCAGGTCTATTTGAAGTCGGGACGGTACGGCGAGGCTGAGACGCAGCGCAAAGACGTTACCCGGCTTTCCCCCGGGAGTGCCTCAGGCTATTACGGGCTGGGGCAGGTTTACAGGAAGACCGGCGACTTTTCCGTNNGTTTCCGCGCCAAAATTCATACTCGCATATAACACAAATGGCTTTAATACCTCTAGGGGGCCAGGCACAGAAATATCCAGTCTTGACTCCTCGTTGTCGCAACCCGGAACAAAGAAGAGTTTTACGATGAGAATTGGGCTATCCAAGGAAATGGACCCTGTTTCGGTTCAGAATCCATTTAACTGGGAAATCGGGAGGGCCACCGGCTCAAGTGCAGGGGGAGAATATAACTGGGGTCTTCAGATACCTTCCACCGAAATCGGGATCGACCCGCATCCGGATAATATAGTCTATGACGCCACTATGTCGAGTGCCGATGTGACATTTTCAGTACGCCAGAATTCGGCAGGCAATGGGACTATCGACCCTTCCCACATAGTGTTTAAATTTAACGGAGTCGATGCTTATGGAAAGGCAATGGACCCGGCTGCAGATGAATTCAGCGGATTTTCAGCTATAGCCTGAAGGCGCGGAGGTACCGAAGCCCTGACCCTATAGTTCCACTTTCTCCCCCGTCATTTGATCAGCTTGAGTTTTCTCAGTTCAGCCAGCAGCTTGACCTTGTCGATGGGTGTGACCAGGTAGCTGTCAGCTAATTCCCAGAATGAGGCGTTGCAATTTTTGAGGCCGTCCAATGCAGTGGTCATCACGATTTTTGCCCCATGGGTAGAAAGGATCCCCCTTGATTTCTCAAAGGCTCGAATTT
>PLXD01000052.1 GCA_003151295.1 Chitinophagaceae bacterium
CATTATTGATTACACTTTGGGGCCCGAACACCTTAATATGGTTTCAATTGCCAATGTGCTGCAGCCACAGTTCTGGGGATTTAACACTGAAACTTTATACGCTCTTGGTCTGGTAATAGTTGGCCCATGGAATGATTATGTTGTCGATTCAGTAATAATACCAGGAAATTATTTTTATGGAACCAAGGCTAATGCGGCTGTGGTAGACACGCTACGTTTGGCATTTATAACCGGTGATGGAGGACCTCCAACAGTGAGCAGTATGTTTGTAGATACGTGTGGCAGCGGGGGGCATTATGGTAAAATAGGTTTCCTGAATTGCGCTTATGATATCGTAATAAATAGTGGAGTTGGTACATCCGGAGGCACAGCAGCTCAGTATATGGATATTCTTTTGAGAAATACAGATACTTCTTCCACTAAAGTATTTACAAAGGCATTTCAAATTGTGAATCTTTCCGGCATAGCAGCTCCGATATCTGTGACAGCCAGTAGATTTATTGCCTGTACTATCACCTTCAAAAGCGGCCAACCCGCAATTTTTACCGGATTGCCGGGTGATACATTAATTGGTGCGGTTCCTCCATATACGAGGTACAATATGTTCCGTCCTATAGTGGATTCTTATACGCTGACAGATCCGGCTACTGTGACTACTACTATACCTGCTGCTGACTGGGCTCCCTATAATTTTACAGTAGCACCGCCTAATGAAGATGTAAATAATGGTTTATTTAAAACTCTTCCTAATTCAACCGGTAAAAATTGGGGAAATAAATATATTCCTCTGTGGGAATGGTCATCCGGTCCTGATGCATCGATAATGCAATACCCTGAAGTTAGCTGGCATATAAAATGTCCGACATGTGATAAGTATGTCGGGATTCCTGGAAATGTCAATAATACACATGAAGTAAATACTATTAATGCATATCCTAATCCTTCAGCCGATGAGGTAAATATTTCTTTCTCTTTAACGCATGCTTCCGATGTTTCAGTATTGCTTAAAAACATGCTCGGGCAGGTAGTTGCAACCAGGCAGTTGGACAATATAACTGCCGGTAAAGCTGTGTTTAATACATCCGGATTATCTGCAGGTATATATGTATATACATTGGCGGCTAATGGAGAACGGACAACGGGGCGTGTGGTTATTGCCCGTTAATATCTTTTACTTTATACTTTAAAGGGACTTTCCGGTCATTTTGGGAGTCTCTTTTTTCTTTTTCAAAACAATATTCTATTATTGCACACGCTTGGCATGAATTTAGCCGGTAAAAAATGAAATAACAGGAATGGGAAAACATTTGTTGATCGTGGAATCGCCCGCCAAAGCGAAGACCATTGAAAAGATTTTAGGTAGTGATTTTGAGGTGAAGTCGTGCTATGGCCACATCCGTGACCTAGAGAAAAATGATATGGGGATAGACCTGAAAAACGGGTATAAACCAACATATAAAGTTTCTGAAGATAAGGTAAAGGTGGTGAAGGAACTGAAGGCACTGGCCAAAAAATCGGGCGATGTATGGCTGGCAACGGATGAGGACCGTGAGGGAGAAGCCATTAGCTGGCATCTTTGCGAAGTATTGGGATTGGACCCGGCGACTACCAAGCGTATCGTCTTTCATGAGATCACCAAGCCTGCCATCCAGGCTGCCGTCACCAAACCACGTATAGTGGATATGAACCTGGTGAATGCGCAGCAGGCGCGTCGCATTTTGGACCGGATCGTAGGATTCGAATTGAGCCCGGTGCTTTGGCGCAAAATGAGTATGAAGAACAACCTGAGTGCGGGGCGTGTACAAAGCGTGGCAGTCAGGATCATTGCCGAACGGGAAAGAGAGATCAATGCCTTTACCCCGGTCAGCACTTTCAAAATCGAGGCTTTTTTCTCGGCCAAAGACCTCTCTGGCAAAGCCGTGATATTCACGGCAGAAGGGAAAAAGCAATCTTCCGCAGAAGATGCCGAAACTTTCCTGAAAAGCTGTATCGGGGCCGATTATAAGGTCTCCGATATCCAGGTCAAGCCCGGCAGGAAGACCCCGCCTGCGCCTTTCACCACATCCACGCTCCAACAGGAAGCCAGCCGTAAATTGGGTTATTCGGTTAGCAGGACGATGGTGCTGGCACAGAAGCTTTATGAAAGCGGTAAGATCACCTATATGCGTACCGATAGCGTGAACCTGAGCGAAACAGCCATGGAAGCAGTGACCAAACAGATCGCCAGTCAGTATGGGAATAAATACATACAGACGCGCAAATTCAAGAACAAGAACGAGTCTGCCCAGGAAGCTCATGAAGCGATACGTCCCACTTATATGGATAGTATGACCGTGGAGGACTCCGATACCAGGAGGCTCTATGAACTTATCTGGAAACGTACCATGGCTTGCCAGATGGCAGACGCCGAGCTCGAAAAAACGATCGCGAAAATACAGATCTCTACCAATAAGGATGAGTTGACGGCCAGCGGCGAAGTATTGAAATTTGACGGTTTCCTGAAAGTATATATGGAAGACCGGGATGACGACGATCTGGCGGAAGACGAACAACAGGAAGGTATGCTGCCGCCCCTATCGGTCAATCAGCCCCTGCCCCTTAAAGAGATGAAAGCCGTCGAAAGGTTTAGTCGTCCCTTGCCGAGATATACGGAGGCTTCCCTGGTAAAAAAACTGGAGGAACTAGGTATCGGGCGCCCATCCACCTATGCTCCTACCATCTCCACCATCCTCAAAAGGGGGTATGTGGAAAAAAGGGACAAGGAAGGGGTGAAAAGAGATTTCAGGATCCTGGTACTCAAAAATAATGAGATCGCCAGTCAGACCGATCAGGAGAATACAGGAGCCGAGAAATCGAAGCTGTTTCCTACGGACCTGGGGTTGGTGGTGACAGATTTTCTGAAGTTGTATTTTGACGACATCATGGACTATCATTTCACGGCACGTATCGAGCAGGAATTCGATGA
>PLXD01000370.1 GCA_003151295.1 Chitinophagaceae bacterium
AGACGACTATCCGCGTGGGCTTGTACGAGGGCGATAAAAAAATTGATGAGATCCGGACAAATTTCCTGGGACCGATACCGGACACGGATAACGACTAAAACATTTTTTATGAATTGGGGAAATAAATTAGTACTGGTATTTGTAGTCTTTGGCGGTATGATATCCTATATGGTCTATCGTTGCATGAAGACTCCCGTTGACTTAGTCAACAAGGAATACTACCGGGATGAATTGGTCTATCAGCATGTGATCGACGGGACGCGAAAAGCAAACGCCCTTTCCGGCCAGGTAAGATTACAGCAGGGGTCAGGGATGATCTCCCTGCAACTTCCGGTTGAGATGAAAAATACGAATGTTAATGGCAATATCCTGTTCTATTGCCCTTCTGACGAGGCAAAAGATCGCCACCTGCTCCTGCAAGTCGATACCTCCGCCAGGCAGGAGATCAGCACCCGAAATTTTCTTCCGGGGAAATACACGGTAAAGATCCAATGGGAGAGTAGGGGAGTGCAGTATTTTACGGAACAACCTTTTATTATTTCCTCCTTTTAACAATGAGAACCTTAATAATAAGAACCACATGTGGCAGCTCCTTACAGCCGGATTATCCCTGGGAATGATCAGCAGCTTTCACTGCGTAGGTATGTGCGGGCCCCTGGCCCTGTCCCTCCCGGTACAGCGCCTCACCCGTTCCTGGCAGATCCTTGCTGTCCTTTTGTACCATGCCGGAAGGATATTCACCTATGCAACACTTGGACTTTTTTTGGGTTTGTTGGGCAGGAGGATCTATATAGCCGGCTTTCAGCAGGGGTTTTCGATTGTGCTGGGTGTCCTCATTCTTTTTTGGGCGATTGGGTATGGAGGCAATAGGAGTGCGCGGCAACCCGCCCTGTTGGGGAAATTTTATAACCGGTTGCAGCAATGGATCCTCCGCCTTTGGCAATCACCTGCCAAGAGTAGTTTCGTATTATTGGGAATGGCGAACGGCTTGCTACCCTGCGGGATGGTCTACCTGGCANNATCCTTTCATGCTGGGACTGAGCTGGTTCGGTCGTTTTATGAGCCTGTCCTTTCGCAATTATATCAAAAAGAGCATTCCATTTCTGGTCGGCGTCATGGCTATCCTCCTGATCCTTCGTGGCCTTAGCTTGGGCATCCCCTTCATCAGTCCTGTCCTGCCCCCGGGTCCGGGTCATACGATCTCCTGTCACTAAAACTTACCCCAGTTTTATATCAGGTGTATTATTTATTGGGAGTTTGGGAGTTGAAACTTCCGGCACTTTCACAATGACCGTCGTGCCCTTGTCCAGGATACTGTCCACCCGGATAGAGCCCTGCAACAGATCCACATATCTTTTGACGATATGAAGCCCCAATCCGGTGCCCTCAATATTCAGCGCATTCGTGCCGCGATAGAAACTGCTGAACAGGTGTTGCTGATCTTCCTGCGAAATGCCGATCCCTTCATCCTGTACGGACAAAGTCAATTCTTTCTCTTTCCCCGGAGAATAGCGGACCTGAAGCCTGATGACCCCATCCACCGGAGAGAATTTCACGGCATTGCTCAATAAATTAATAAGAATATTCCTAAGCAGCCGTTTGTCGCTGATGAAATCATTGCCGCCGGAATAATCGAAATGAATTACCTGTCCTTCTTTGGCCAGCGACTTTATTTCATCCACTATTTCTTCCAGGAACTCTTTTACCGGGAAGCCTGCTAACTCTGTTTTTATTCTTCCCTCTTCCAGCTTGCCCAGCGAAAGGAAATCCTCCAGTAGATCATTGAGGTGTTTCACGGAGTCTTTGATCCGTTTGATATGCTTGTCCCGCTTTTCCTGCTCTTCCGTTTTTGTATACCTTGAAAGCAGCGCCGCAGAGGAAAGTACGGTGCTCAGGGGCGTCCTGAACTCATGGGAAGCCATCGATACGAAACGGGATTTGATCTCGTTCAATTCTTTTTCCTTGCTCAGTGCCTCGCTCAGCTCTTGTTGTGAACGTTCCAGCTCCTGCAACGCTTCCCGGAGTATAAGGGTCCTTTGCTCCACTTTTGTCTCCAGTTCCGTATTCAGCTTGCGGATATCCCCCGTGATCTTTTCCAACTGTGTTTTCTGGCCTAATAACTCCTGATCAGCCTGTTTTCGCTGTGTAATATCCACGATGAAGGCGATCACAAAGAGGGCATTTNNTTGCCGTCCTTTTTCCGGGCGAACAGGTCGCGCCCATGTCCCATGGTCCGGTTACCCGGATGCTGATAGAACCCCTCCCGATACCCTGTGTGCGTATGGTGAAAGCGATGGGGTATCAATAAATCGATGGACTTCCCCGGCAATTCCTCTCTTTCGTAATCGAATAGCCGAAATGCCGCAGGATTCAACAGGACAATCTTTCCTTTCTCATCGGTGAGGATAATGCCTTCCGTGGCATGATCGAACAGGGCGGTCACCTGCCGCTGTTCAGATTCGATGCTGCGGTACAGTTTTTTGACATACAGCACGGAAATGACGGTCAGAATGACGATGATCAGGGAGAACAGGTGCTGCAGGACCATCTGTTGACGCTCCAAATTCGCGTGTTGGTAAAAGGAAGCAATTACGATCAGGATTATGCTGATCATACCAAAAAATTTGGTATAATCGTCGTTTTTCAGGAAGACGGTTAGCAGGATGGCCATGATCAACCCCCCGTCAAAGAAGCTGACCCCAGGGTTGAGATACTGAAATACCGCGGAAGATACCGTTACTATGGAACAGAATAAGAGAACATGTAATGACTTTTCTTTGAACATGCGAAACAGTTAAACTGTAATTTGCTGCTAAAATTAATATAAGTAAGTTTTTTTTTCATTTCTTTAAAAAAAATTCGTCATTTACTCATTCGTCAGTATCACCTTCAATGCCTTTTCCCTGTCGGCATGCTGAAAAGTATCATAAGCCCGGATAATATCGGACAATTTGAACCGGTGTGTGATCAATTGCAGGGGATTTAATTTCTTTGACTGCACTGTTTTTAGCAGCATGGGCGTGGTGACCGTATCCACCAGCCGGGTAGTGATCGTAATATTTTGGGACCAGAGTGTTTCCAGGTGCAGCGTTACGCTTTTTCCGTGTACGCCGATATTGGCAATCCGTCCCCCGGGAGCAACCAGGGATTCACACAATTCAAATGTTGCCGGGGTGCCAACGGCCTCGATCACGGTATCTGCTCCTTTTTTATTTGTCAGGCCCATTACTTTCTCCACCGCGTCCGTGTTCCTGCTATTGATTGTCCGGGTGGCGCCAAACGTTTTAGCAATATTCAGCCGGTTGTCGTCAAGATCTATCATGATGATCTCCGCCGGAGAATAGAACTGCACGGTGAGTAATGCTGCCAACCCGACCGGGCCGGATCCGACAATGACTACGGTATCTCCGGGTTTCACCTGGCCATTTAAAACACCGCATTCAAAGCCGGTGGGTAAAATATCGCTTAACATGACGAGCGCCTCTTCGTCGCTTCCGTCCGGGATCCGGTACAAGCTGTTGTCGGCAAAAGGGATCCTAACATATTCAGCCTGCGTCCCATCGATTAAATGGCCCAGGATCCATCCGCCGTTTTCACAATGGGAATACATTCCTTTTTTGCAATAATCGCATTTACCGCAGGATGTAATGCAGGATATTAAGACATGATCTCCTTTTTTAAACGTGGTGACGCCACTCCCGACCTCTTCTATCACACCTACTCCTTCATGTCCCAGGATCCTGCCTTCTGTCACTTCAGGCGTATCTCCTTTCAAAATATGAAGATCTGTGCCGCAGATAGTCGTTTTGGACACCCTGACAATGGCATCTGCCGGATTCAAAATAGTAGGCTTTGGTTTTTCTTCCCAGGCTTTTTGCCCTGGCCCATGATACACTAATGCTTTCATAAATCGTTTTTTTTAAGGCTTAAAACTATGACAGCAAATGTCTAATGTCTATGATCCTTGTCACCGTTCACCCTGATCGTACTCATATTGAATTCCTGAATTATTCAAGGCTTCGGCAATACGGATCTTTTAAGCGGAAAACAAGCGAAGGGTTTTTAGGTAATGAATAAAATCATGTGAATTTATGAGTTAAGTCATGGAGGCAGGGATTTGAAATAACAATCTTTGGAATAGGTATTCCCGGTAATAGCAAATAAATTTCAGGAAGAAAATATTGGTTATAAAGTACAACGATGCAATCAGGGGAGAAAGAAAGTGAACGTTGCCATTATCAATGCAAAAAAATGTCTACATCTATGGGATGCTCTTTTGCATTTTTATTCTTTATTCTCTTATTCGGCTCCGCTTCCCGTGGTTTTTGTCAAATGACCTTTCATGGGCCAAACCCCTGCCATGACAGTATAAAAAGTACTCATTCGCGTGATGGGTTGGCCAGGAAAAGATTCGGCCGGGGTGCCGGAGAATCAATGCTGGCAGAAATGACGCCACTGGTATTTGACAGATATATCAGAAATGAAGATTATGCGCGTATTTCTTTCCAAACGGTGGCCTATAATATAAAACCGGCCAGTTGGACCTGGGATAACGATCCTTTTGTAACCAACCAGTTTGGCCATCCTTATCATGGGAGCCTGTTCTTTAACGCTTTCAGGGAGAACGGGTATAGTTTCTGGCAATCTTCGCCTGCCGCTTTTGCAGGAAGCTATTTATGGGAAACGGTTGCGGAAAATCAGCCCCCCGCGCCAAATGATTTTATAAATACAGGTTTCGGGGGTGTAATACTGGGGGAAATGACTTACCGGTTAGCTAATAAGATCATCAACAACCGCAGTCGGGGATTCGGGCGGCAGGTTAGCGAGGTGTTTGCCTTGTTGATTAACCCGGTGAATGGATTAAACAGGATCATAGATGGGAAGTGGGGCAAGGTAACGGGTAATCCGGCAGAACATGATTCGTCTAAAATNNTAAACGCCTTTTAGTCATATGTACCTTAATGCGGAGCTTGGAAAAGATGACAGCTCAATAGTTAATATTGTAAGCGTTTACGGGTCATTATCCGGTTGGCTGCTCCAGTCAACGGAAAAAAGCCGGCACATGCTCCTGGTGACCGCTAATTATGATTTTATACGTAACGAAGCGTTTTTTTACAGTTCTCAGAATATCAAACTTAATTTGTTTTCGGAATTCGGACTCTCGGATAAGATCAAAATCAACACGTCGATGGGCGGCGGCCTTGTTGTATTGGCTGCAGTGCCCGACATCTATATTACCCCTAATGGCAGAGATTATGACTATTGTTCGGGTATTGCCTTTAATGGCAACGGCGGAATAAATATTGCCGATAAATTTTTTTATAGCATTAACTATAAAGGGGCCTGGTTAAAGACTATTAACGGTAATCAATCCCACTATCTTTTACATACGGTCACCAGTGAATTGAGGTATATGATCATCAACGGGATCTCCTTATGTGCTGAGCCGGGATATTTCGCGTTGCTGGGGAGATACAAAAATTTCCCCGAGGTTAATAAAGCCTATCCCTATATAAGGGTGTCTGTCAGGTATGGTTTAAATATGCAATAGGACATTCCTCCCGCCTGCTCTTTGACCCTGATCGTATGGTTGCAGAGGAAGATCTGCATAAAATACTGGAATATCCCTGTAAAACTTACGATAGCCTATTTTTGCTATTCATCATTCTTTTGTACTTTATTTTTTTGTATTTCAATGTAACATCTTCGCCATGTGGTGCTGGTATCAGTTCCTGAACCTTTTTTTCTTCATCTTTCATACCGCCTTCACCCTGTTCAACATTACAGGATGGATATTGCCGGCAACAAGGAAATGGAACCTGGTCACATTGCTGGCGACGGCTTTCTCGTGGTTTGTATTGGGTATCTGGTATGGCTGGGGGTATTGCCTTTGCACGGACTGGCACTGGCGGGTACGCGAACACCCCGGCTATCATGAACAGCGAGGCTCCTATATACACTTCCTGCTACAAAAGCTCACCGGGGCCGATTTCAATGCCCGGCTGGTTGAATGGGCCACCCTCCTTACCTTCCTGGTAAGCCTCGTAATGAGTATTTGGCTGAATAGCAGGGATTGGAGAAACAGGTCCCTGAGTAGCCATAAATAACCTACCTCAATCATCAGCATTGCTGACTATGGTCATTGGTCAGGCCTTCCTATGTCCTTATTTTTAGTATGCAATTTATGAAGCCTGAATATGTAATTTATGAAGGATGAAAAATCCTATTTATAATCTTTAAATTTTATAATCATGAGAACCGATATGCAGATACAGCAGGATGTGATCGATCAACTGAAATGGGAACCCGTTCTGAACGCTGCCGGAATAGGCGTATCCGTCAAAAATGGCATTGTCACATTATCGGGTATGGTAGATACCTATTACAAGAAAATCACCGCGGAAAACGCAGCGAAGAAAGTAGTGGGAGTAAAAGCCGTTGCCGAAGATATACAGGTGGGCGTTTCACCCATCACCCGTATAACGGATACTGAAATTGCAGAGACAGTATTAAATTCATTGAAATGGAATACCTTGGTGCCGGATGAAAAAATCAGGATTAAAGTGGAAGATGGGGTTGTGAATCTGGAAGGGGAAGTGGAATGGGATTACCAGCGAAATGCTGCGGGGATTTCCATTGAAACCTTGCCGGGCGTGAAGCGTGTCAATAATCTGATCACGATTAAACCCGTAGCGAACCCCACGAATGTCCAGCAAAAAATTGCAGCGGCTTTTCAGCGTAGCGCAACCATCGATGC
>PLXD01000190.1 GCA_003151295.1 Chitinophagaceae bacterium
CCGAAGAGCTGGCCGATGAAGAACAAGTCCGTCGCCTCTACCTGGGAAGGAATTTCGAGTTGAAGAGAAAGGATTACCAGTATGAAGAGGCCCGTCAGCAGAGCCCGCCCCCCAGCCTGGACGATATTATCATTTCCGTCAAAAATGCGATCGAAGAGCTGGGAAATATAGAAAGAAGGCGCAACGAGCAGGAAAGATCGGCAGTACCTTCTGATGGTTTGCGCAATTCCGACTCTTTTGATGAAACGGCGGAATTGGGATTGGATGACTTTGAAAAATTGATACCGGAGATCAAGGCTGCTATTGTCCGATACGCCCAAAACAATCATAATCCGGAACTACTAAAATCGGCAGATCAACTTGAGGCAAACGAAAACGAGGCGAGGTCCGTTCTGAACACCCTCCTTTTGCTGCTGGAAGCAGAAAAAAACTAATCTCTTTCTTGTATACTATTGGAAGGTAGTCCCTCATTTGTTTGAGCATATCCCAATCATTATTCTTTACTTTGCCGAATATGAAGCTTCTCAGTCCGGCCATATCACGATTAGCTCGCTTTCGCCAATGGCGTATAGAGCAATGGATGCAGAATCCGGTAGCCGTACAACGGGAAGTTCTACAGGACCTGGTCACTTCCGCACAATACACGGAATTCGGGCGCAAGTATAATTTCTCCAGAATCTTTTCCCTTAAAGAGTTTAAAAAGGCCGTTCCCATTCATGAATATGATGACCTGAAACCCTATATCATGCGCATCATGGAAGGTGAACAGAATATTCTATGGAACACTCCCATCAACTGGTTCGCCAAGAGCTCGGGCACCACCAGCGACAAGAGCAAGTTCATCCCCGTCAGCGAGGAGAGCCTGCGCGACTGTCACTATAAGGGAGCAAAGGACGTGCTGACGATGTATTATAATTTTAACCCCGATTCCGACCTGTTAACCGGTAAAGGATTGGTCATCGGCGGCAGTCATACGAGCAACCAGGTCAACGAGGATGTTCACTATGGCGACCTGAGCGCCGTATTATTGCAAAACTCTCCTTTCTGCGGCCACTGGATAAGGACCCCGGAACTAAGCATTGCCTTGCTGGACGAATGGGAGGATAAGATTGAAATGCTGGCGAAAAATACGATCCCTGAAAATGTCACTTCCATCTCAGGTGTTCCTACCTGGACCATGGTACTGATCAAAAGGATCCTCGATATCACCGGCAAGAGCAGCCTGTCAGAGGTCTGGCCCTCCCTCGAACTGTATATCCACGGCGGCGTCTCCTTCACCCCTTACCAGGAACCCATCCGGAAGCTCATTGGCAAAGACATTAACTACCTGGACATGTATAATGCCAGCGAAGGTTTTTTTGCCGCCCAGTACAACCCGCATGATGAAGGGATGCTCCTGTTCCTGGACCATGGGATATTCATGGAATTCATGCCGGTGGAGGAATATGGCAAAGCCCATCCGGAAACGATCGGCCTGCAGGAGGTAGAGATCGGCAAAAACTATGCGCTGGTCATCAATACGAACGGCGGATTGTGGCGCTACCTGTTGGGAGATACGATCCAATTCTGCTCTCTCAACCCCTTCCGCATTAAGATCAGCGGCAGATTGNNCTCGCCTGTGAAAAGACCGGGGCAATCGTAACCGATTATACTGCCGCCCCTGTTTATTTTAACGAGCACAGTAACGGCGCCCACGAATGGCTGGTGGAATTCGAAAAAAAACCCGATGACATCTGTCATTTTATATATGAACTGGACAGCGCCTTAAAAAGCGTCAACAGCGATTACGAAGCCAAGCGTTATAAAGACATTGCACTCGGCATGCCCATCCTTCATGTGTTGGATAAAGGGGTCTTCTTCGCCTGGCTAAAGAGCAAAGGCAAAATGGGAGGCCAGCATAAAATACCCCGCTTGTCGAACGAAAGGATCTATCTCGAAGAGATCCTGAGTTATCGGAACCTGGCAGGAGCAGGAGCGGATCCTAAAGAAATCGTTTGATCATCGGGGGTGCACATAGCGACAGCTACCAGGATCAGGCTGATGAACGAGGATGTATAAAATAAATACAGGTAAGGCACGTCTATAAAATTATAAAATACGACCACGCTGATCTTAAGCGTCGCCAGGGGAATATTGGAGAGTGGATGATTGGCTACCCTTTTCCTGCTGCGATAATAAGCATAAAATACAAACAGGATGGGAATTCCGAAGCTGAGCATCACGAGTAAGGTGTGCAGCAGTCCTGCCTTGCCGGGACCGAAAAATTTCGCAACCCCAAGCCCCTTTATAAATACTTCCGGGCTCCTTGCCCATACGGTCTTCGCAAATCCTATATAATCGCCGGGAAGACTCAACAAGCCGGTAAAAGCAGGCCAGCCGAAAGGCATAATGAACAGGAAGAGCAGGCAGGCCAGTCCCGTACTGGAAAAGATCAGCGCCTGTTTCCTTCTACCGAAAAGCAATAGGTACAAAAAATAAGCAGGCGCCCATCCAACAAGGGCATAGCGGCTCAGTAAGCATAGCGAAACGGCAATGCCGATGAGCAAACCATTCTCAGTCAGCAGGGCCAGGACCAGGAGCGTGTACCAGCACACGACCATCCCTTCTTCCGACATACTTATAAAAGCGGGCATATCCTCCGAGAACAACCACCAAAAAAGCAGGAAGGCGATCACCGCCGTAAAAAAGGACAGGTTCCTGCCGAAGGGCTGCTCCTTTNNAAGGAAGACACAAAAGCTGATGAAGAGGCCCGCGGTCGTTATCCAACGCATATCGATATTCATGACCACGGCCGGTGTGTAAGGTAGCCACATGGCCGGCAAATAGATCGGCCGCACGCCTCCCCGGATCTCCGGTATTATATCATACACCTGTTTCCAATGGCCTGCGGCAAATCGTTGGTCCATGACTTTAATGATCGGCAACATGTCTGCGTAGCTGATGTCAATCGGAATATCTTCGAGCCAATAGCCTGTAAGGGTATACATGACAAGTGCTGCCAGGCAGACCAGGACCCACTTTTGATAAGAGAGTTCCCGGATAAAGCCCGTTGGCGGCCTCTTCGCCAGCTGCCCGCCAGTCATGCCCGTCCGGAGTGGAAATACCTGCTGTGGGAGTGGAGGAAAGAACATTAGCAGTATGCCGATGGCAATCCCCGCCGAAAGATAAAGGATCGTCAAAACAGGATTGCCTGGAAATGCCTTCAGCCCATAGGTTACGCACAGAGTCTCCGTTGCGAACAAGGCAAGAAGCCAGCATTTTATATATTTCCGGTGTAACATATCTGAAAAAGAAAGAAATAAATATATTTATTTAAAAGCATAATTTGTACTTATATATTTTGCGTCTGACAGGCTTTCACTGTTGTAAGGCGGCTCCCTGCCGTAAGGCCCGTAAAAAATAATTTCTTTCTGTTATCTTGCAGCCCAAATCAAATTTCATTAAATAAGACTACTTATGAAACTCCTGGAAAACAAGATCGCCATCGTGACCGGCGCCAGCCGTGGGATCGGGGAAGCGATCGCCATAAAATTAGCCGAACAGGGCGCCCATATCGCTTTTACCTACCTGAGCAGTGAAGAAAAGGCCAGGAGGCTGGAAGAGAAATTAAAAGGGCTCGGCGTACAGGCAAAGGCCTTCAAGAGCAATGCAGGCGTCTATGAGGAATGCGAAATCTTTGTGAATGAAGTGGTAAAACAGTTCGGCACGGTGGACATCTGCGTCAACAATGCCGGGATCTCGAAAGATAATTTGTTGTTGCGCATGACCCCGGAGCAATGGGACGATGTGATGGATATCAACCTGAAAAGTGTATTTAATATGACCAAGCAGGTGATCCGCCCAATGATGAAGGCCAAAAAAGGCTCGATCATCAATATGAGCTCGATCATCGGTATCCGGGGGAATGCCGGACAGAGCAGCTATGCTGCCTCCAAAGCAGGTATAATAGGTTTCACCAAATCGATCGCCCACGAGCTGGGAAGCCGGAATATCCGGAGTAATGCCATTGCACCTGGTTTTGTCGAAACCGATATGACCCACTATCTCAAGGAAGGGGAAGCTTCCAAATCTTTCCTGGAGAAGATCCCCCTGGGAAGGTTTGGTAAGGCGGAGGAAATAGCCGATACCACTTTATTCCTGGCAAGCGACCTGAGTTCCTATATCACGGGCCAGGTGATCAGCGTCTGCGGAGGTTTAAATATATAGTGGCGATCTAAACACATAAAATAAACCACATGGTCCCGATCAATAAATTATTATTGGAAAACAAAGCCTGGGCCAGCGGGAAACTAACCGACGACCCGGAATATTTCGAAAGGCTTTCGCATCTGCAGACGCCCGAGTTCTTGTGGATCGGCTGCAGCGACAGCAGGGTTCCTGCCAATGAGATCACGGGCACGCAGCCAGGAGAGATCTTCGTGCACCGCAATGTGGCGAATCTCGTGATCCATACCGATGTGAACCTGCTTAGCGTACTGGACTATGCCGTGAACCACCTGAATGTCAAACATGTCATCGTCTGCGGGCACTATGGTTGCGGGGGCGTCAAAGCCGCCATGACCAACCATGATTATAAATATGTGCTGAATATGTGGTTGCGGAATATCAAGGATGTATACCGGCTGCACCGGGCAGAGCTGGATTCCATTGAAGATGAGGAGACGCGCGTAAACAGGCTTACCGAGCTGAATGTCAGGGAGCAGTTGATGAACCTGGCCAAGACTTCCATCATACAGCGGGCCTGGCGCAAAGAACAAAGGCCGCACCTGCATGGCTGGGTCTATGGTCTTAAGAACGGGATCATCAACCCTGTATTTCAAATGGGCCCCGACACGCATATCGACCCGATCTACGAATATGACGATCTGTAAAAAACGAACTTTCTATATAGAGAAAAGCCGCCTCAGTTTGAGACGGCTTTCTTTTTGCTTGCTTATGCGAAACCAGAACTGAAAACCTGTTTTTACTTCATCCACCACACTTTATAACTGGAATTATTCCCTCCCATTTTGCCGATCTGGGTATTGTAGTTGTCGGTATTGTTCACCGCTTCGTCCTGTGCATAGGGCAGGCGGTAAAAGGTCGTATAGGTGCTGGAAGGATTGCTATTCGGGTCAACCGGGGTGTTGAAGGTCCTTCTCCATAAATTATAGGCCAGCCAGGGCTGCCTGAAATAGGATAACCATTCCTGGGCATATATTTTGGTCACCGCATCGGCGGTCGTTCCCGTAAAAGCCACTTTCGGGTTTAAAAACAACGTCTGCATTTGTGCCGGGGTGGGCGGAGGAGGCGCTGCGGCAGCCCAATCCTCGGTGGCGTCATTGGTGGCGGCCGCAACGTTATACCAGAAATTAACCGATGAGGTGATCCCCGCTGTATATTCCGTTTGGGCCATTGTAAGGTCTGCACCAACCCCCAATCCGCGGGCATAGGCTTCTGCTTTTAAAAAATGCACTTCGGCGGCGGTCATGATCAGCTCCGGAACATACCATTCATCGCGTATGATGTACCAGTTGGGAAGAGAGTATAAAACACCGTTCTTAACCGTCTGGCCGTTAAGACCACCGGCATTGGTGAATGCATTCACATTGTCACCCTGGCTCACGCCAATGGTATAGGGAGCCCAGGAACCTGCCGCATTCGTTTCAACAAAAAGTGCTGCACGGGGATCAAAGATAGCCGCCGTGGTCGTATCGTCCGATACCATATTCCACATCGTGCTGCTCATGCGCGAGAGCCCCGTTCCACCCGTCGAATAAGCAAACCACCTGGAAGAGAGATCATACGATGCCAGGGAGGCCGGCCACATGGCGATATCTCCGCCATCACTTATTAAGCCTGCACTGTTGTTGATGGCATCCAGGATAATGGGAGCAGCGGTGGCAGGATCTTTTTCCACCATTTGCATCGCATAACGCAGGCGAAGGGAATTGGCGAATTTTTGCCAGGTGACCATTTTGTTACCCAGGACCGTCTCGTAACTGCCCAATGACTGGTAGGGAGTCCCCGAAGCCGTGACCGGGCTGGCGGACGTATTGATATTCTTTACGGCCCAGTCGAGGTCGTTCAGCAAGGAATCATAAATCAGTTGCTGTGAATCATAACTTACCCTGAAATTTGTCGAATTGCCGGTATAGGCCTTACCCGCGTTGAAATAAGGGATATCCCCGAACTGGTCGGTGACCCTGAACGTCTTATAGGCGCGTAAAATATACAGAACGGCCTGTATATTGTTCATGGATTCCTTGTCCGAAACCGCATTGATCATATCCTGCGCAAGGTTTATGTTCTGCAGCGTACCGTAGTAACCGTTCCAGATCTCATTGACCCCATTCGATAACACAAAGGCGGAGAACGCCGTCGTGGCGGCCAATTGTGTCGCGGGAAAATAATAATCGTTATGCACGCATCCCTGTTCGGTCCCCCCCATAAAAAGCGATTGATCGATTCCGTTAATCACGGGGCCTATTGTAGTCGAGGAGGGTTCATTGTGTGTGGCATTCAGCTCCTGGAAGTTTTTTGTACAGGATGCCAAAACGAACATTCCGGATAATACGTATATAAATATATTTTTTGAAGGGTGCATGGTAGTATAAGTTTATATATGAATAAATCGGCGCATTTTTATTATTTAAAATGCCGCCCTCAACTGTACCCCCACCGAGCGAACGCCGGGTAAGGAAGCGAACTCGATGCCTTGTGCATTACCGGCGCCATTGGAACCTTCCGGGTTAATGTGATCGGGCAAAGAACTGTACAGGTAAAATAAATCCCTTCCTACCAATGAAACAGAAAGCGCCTGGAATGCCTTGGTCTTCTTCACGAACCTATTGGGGATCGCATAACTGACAGACAACTCCCGCAGCTTGTACCAGGTATCGTTAAAAACGCCTGTGCTGTGTACCCAGTTGTTTCCGTTGGGGCCGCTGCTCCATACGCCGTATTGCATATACTTATAATAATAATGCACAACAGTAGTGTTCGTGGTGCCATCAGGATAAACGCCCGGCAGGATCACACCCCACTTCGTGGCGGTACCGTCCGGGGTCGTATAAGGAAGACCGCCGCCATCTCTCTCTTTCAGGGTTTCCGGCGCGGTGCCTTGCTGCATATCGGAAGCATAGGTGCCACTCCACATTTGTCCGCCGATCTTCCAATCTATTAAAGCATTGACCGAGATGCTTCCGAAGGTAAAAGTATTGGTCATACCGCCCCTGAACTTGGGCGTCGCGTTGCCGATGGGCACAATCGAGTTGGTTGATTGGTACATCGTGCCTTTCATGGCAGCGGCCGTGTTTGCGTCTACGCCGAAATTCTGCATGAGCAAGTTTGCATCCTGCAGCAAGGGTTTATGTGTCTTCGGATCATATACGTAATCGTAACCCATAATGGAACCGAATTCCTGTCCTACGAGGGCTGAAATATAATTTCCGCTCGCCCCCCAGATATTCGCCATATCCACTCGGTTTGCGCCCTTGGTAAGCGATAAAAGGCGGTTGTAGTTATTCGACATATTCAAACTCATGTCCCATTTAAAATTTTTCTTGTCGATCAGCCTGGCCCTCAGGATCATTTCCAATCCCGAATTCTCCAATACCCCTGTATTGACGATGATGCTGCCAACGCCGGAAGTAATGGGCAAGGGCGAGTTCAGCAACTGCTGAATGGCACGGCCGTGATAATACCGGAAGTCGAAATTAAAACGGTTATTCAAGAAACCCAGGGTAACGCCGAAATCCGCCGTCTTATTGATCTGGGGTTTATAGGCTATCGCGGGCAGGGCGCCGGGCAGACTGGAAGTAGGCTGTCCTGCGAAGCTCGAGGAATTATAAATGGTATTGATGATATATGGAGGAACGTCTACGGCGCCTTCGGCCCATGCCGCCCTCAATTTACCGAAACTCAACACCGACGGATCGATGTGCCAGGCATCGGAGAATACATAACTGGCCGTAAAGGAGGGAAAGAAATAAGACCATTGGGTCTTAGGCAGCGTAGAAGACCAGTCGTTCCTGGCCGTAATATCCAGGTAAAGATAGTTCTTATAAGAGAGGTTCAAAAAGCTGTACAGCGAATTCAGCTCCTTATCGTACCAGGATTCTGTCGGAATCTGGCCCGGCTGGGTAGCACCCGTATAATTGCCAAAATAAGTCAGATAGGGATTCGTATAGCCTGAGGAGGGGCTGTTCGTTCCTGTANNATGCCATACATCGACCTTTTATAGAAGGTACCCCCCACCGATAGTTTTGCGTTGATATCGGATTTGGCGATATTCTCCTTATGCAAGGTAGCCAGCCAGTCATAGTTATTCGCGATATCCCGTATAAGCCCGTGCCCGTAGGATCCATTGATTGTCCCGGCAGCATTGGTAGAATTATTGATGGAGAGGTCTTCGTTATTATTCTCATCCATGCTGGCCCTTCCCATGAAATTGAGGAAAGAAGTGGCTTCGTAATTCAGTTGGGCCGAGCCTATCAGTTTCCTCCGGGTCACCGTCTCGTTGTTTTCATAGGTGTTCCAGTAAAGGTTTTGCGCACCTCCGTTACCGTACCACGGGAAATTGGGGTACGTATTCCGGGATCCATCGGGAAGTTTATAGTCACCCAGGTCGGCAAAGCCCCTGTAATTCCTGCTATAAGCATATACCAGGTTGGATTGGAGCGTCCCTTCCGTATTGCCCAATGCAGGCGCATTGTGGTAAGTGTTTTCGAAATAAGAAACATTCACCAGGACATTCACCTTCGGGCTCAGTTTCATGCTTGTACCGACGTTGATTGTATTTTGGGAATAATTGGAATTGGGAATAATGGCCGTATTATCCAAGCGCGTGTAGGAAGCCCGCAGGGTACCCCAGTCGTTCCCGCCGGAAATAGAGACGTTATGGGTGGCCTGGTTGCCATCACGATAATAAGAACTGACGTTATTGGGTTGTGGAACATCCGCCTTCATGGTGCCGTCCCACCATTTTATCACGGTACCATCCATTTTAGGACCCCAGGACACCCCGGATCCTGTCCAGCTGACCTGGTCCGTAACCGCTACTCCATAGGGTCCGGAACCTGTTTTCTGATCGACAAACATCTGGTTCCATCCGTCCGTAAGGATCGGGTTTCCGGATCCATCCGTCATGTATTGCGGGGTATTTAAGGACACCATGCCGCCTGCCCCGTATTCATTTTGCATTTTGATAAAGCGATAAGGGTGGACATCCTTGTACCCGAAATTATAATCCACCCCCAATCCCTGCCGTTTGGATCCCTTTTTGGTCGTGATCAGGATCACGCCGTTGGCGCCTCGGCCACCATATAAGGCGGCGGCGGCGGGTCCTTTCAAAACGCTCATGTCCTCGATATCCGCGGGGTTGATCAGGTTGATGGCGCTACCCCAGTCCTTGGGAGCCGTCACATCCTGTGCGGCGGCGGGAATGGTGTTGTCCATGGGCATGCCGTCCACGATAATGAGGGGCTGATTGTCCCCTGAGATGGTATTATTACCGCCTATGATAATCCTCGTACTTCCTCCATCCACTCCATTGGGCTGGGTGATATTCACCCCGGCCATCTTACCGCTCAGGGCATTGACGACATTGGGAGCATTGGAGGCGGTCAGTTCGGTGCCTTTGATCTGTTCCTGGGAATAGCCGATCGCTCTCTTCTGCCTGGAAATACCCAGGGCGGTGACCACTACTTCGTTCATTGCATTGTCATTCTTCGTCAGCTTGGCGTTGATGACGGAAGAAGCGCCTACTGTCACTTTGCTGACGGTGTATCCCACGGAGGAGAACAGGATCGTCTGACCCGGGTCAGCCTGGATACGAAAAAACCCTTTTTCATCCGTGACCGTTCCCTGGTGGGTCCCTTCCACCGTTACGCTTACTCCCTGCAGGGGCGTTCCGTCCGGACCCGTTACAATACCGGTGATCGTCTTGTATGCCTGCTGGGTCTCCTCATCGGCCTGCATCTGACTCAGGGTTTTGGCATTCGTCCTTTTCAGGATGATCTGTTTCCCGATCACCTCGAAGGAAATATGGAAAGGCCTGAAAATCTTCTCCAGCAGATCCCCCAGCCTCTCTTCATGGGCGATCACCGTGACCTTTTGACGGCCTGGCAAGGTGCTGCTGCTATAGGTGAATCCTACTTCAGTATAGGCTGAGATCGTTTTCAATACCAGCTTAATCTCCCTGGAAGTAAGATTGAGAGACACTTTTTTGTCCAATACTTCCTGTCCACTCGCATTATTTGCGAAAGAATAGCTTAGGAAGCTGAAAGCCAGGAAAATTTGAAGAAGTGTTACTCTCATAATGAATAAAACAGCTTGTTTTGGTTTTCCGTTTTTGTTCATAACTTTAGTCGGTTTTTGTCATTTTTGAAAAATGGTGGCAAAATCATCCCTCTTCCATCGTCCAGCAGTATGACAGTAAGGAAAGGGAGCTTAATCGGATGGTGGTGCGGGAACACCACCATCTTTTATGGAATTTTTTTTATCTCCTCATAGCATTTTCTTTTTTTTATAAATTATAAACAGGTACTTTAAATGAGGGCCGTATCCCGTGATGGCCGCGTCATGGGTTTTGTTGGCTGCTGCAGGATCCGCCTTCAATGAAGACACCATTGTTCTTTATCCTGTAGGTGGCACCGATAGCGGCACAAATGATCTTTAGTTTCTCTTCGAATTCTTCTTCTCCCAGGGAGGTCGTGACCACACATTTTGACAAGCCATTCCCGTCATAATGGATGGGAATGCCATAGGCATTTACCAGCGTATTGAATATCTCCCCAACGGGCCTTTCCTCAAAATTGAAATCGAAGGCGGGACTCACGGGGATCAGGTTCGACCGGGTTTCGGAGCTGCTCAGACCGGAAGAGATCAGATCGCTGGTCTGTGCTTTATACAGGACTTTCTGATTGCTTGTAAGGATCAACTGACCCACCGGGTGGCTGGTCTTCTTATAAACCGATACTTTTCCCGTCCTCACGACCACGGTGACGTCTCCGTTATGGGTATCGGTCGTCACATTAAAGCTGGTGCCCAGCACCCGCATGACGATATCTTTCGTATATACATAAAAAGGGCGGGCGGGATCTTTGGCCACTTCGAAAAAGGCGTTCCCTTCCAGGTAGATCTCCCTTTTGTCTTTTTGCAGGAAAACAGCATGTTTAATGCTGGATCCGGGTTTCAGGATGACCTTGGAGCCATCGACCAGGTAGAGGACCTGGTTGCCATGGGTTTGATTGGTCCTCTGTAGGTTGTCGTTCGCCAATACACTGGTAATCCTTTGCTCCGGAGGGTTAACGGTGGGTGTATGGCGGTAGTAATAAATTCCTGCGCCCAGCAGCAGCAGACCTGTCATGGCCGCAGCTAGGCGATACCAAGACCCGGATCCGGAAGATTTTTGGCGTGCAGGAGGTGCCGGAAGTTGAATAACGGGCGCCTGTCTTTCGATATCTTTTTTAACGGAATGCCAGATCACAGCGGAGAGAGGATCTGCTTCCACGGGTGTTTCGGCCCGGACCAGGTCCCGGATTATTTGCCTGGCTTTGAACAGCGATTCCTCCTGCTCCCGGTTTTGGTTCAGCCAATTTTCCCAGTAAGCGATTGTTTCCCGGTCCGGTTCATTGACCCATTTGATGAAATGGTAGTCCTGTAAGAACAACCAGACCTGATCGTCTGAATTCTTCGCCATGCAGTTAGTTAATTGATAATCAAAATAAGTAGTTCCTATAAGAAATGCACCGGGCGGCGATTTTATACTCTATAAATCCCGGATTTTTTTTGGAGATTTTTTTTCAGGGATTTTCCCGAAAATTTCAGGGGGGAATTTGAGGGAATACTTTCGAATATTTTTTTCATTCAGGAGAAGAAAACAGCGAGGGCCAGGAAGGAAGCGATGAGGTCGTGCATTTTTATGGACTCCTTGAGACGGCCGATCGCATTGTATAATAAGTTGCTTACCGACTGGTAATGCATATCCATTAATAAAGCGATCTGTTCATTGCTGAACCCCTGGTAGTACCGGAGCTGAATAACCTCCTGCTGTCTGAGTGTCAATCGTTTGATGGCTTTCTGCAAAAGAGCTATATGGGTTTCGAACTCTTCTCTTTCGACGATCGCCGTCTCGACGGGATTATCGAAATGCTCATATNNTGATCGGCGACCGATAAGGCAGAGCGGTCCTCGATCTGGCGTCTTTTTTCAAGGCGCAGCAGCTTATAGCGCAGGGCCTTGAACAGGTAAAATTTTGCGGAATCGGTAATCGCGAGATTGTTCCGGGAACTCCACAACTCCACGAAGAGCTCATGGATGGTATCCTTTAGTATCTCCCGGTCAGGACAGAGCCTGGATCCGTAAGCGATCAGGGAACGGATATGTTGCTGGTACAGGGAGGCGAATGCCTCTCTGTCACCATTCTTGAATTGCAGCCAGATCAATGTTTTCTCAGCAGTTTTTGTCATATCTGTTCCGCGTCATTTTAATAACCGTCCAGCATTTCAATCGTATAAGATAGATTTGGTCTTACAATGTATAAAAAAACCTCATACTTCCAAAATAACAATCCCGGCTGTCCATGCAAAAGGAGGGCCGGGTTCAGGATTTCTTCCTGAATGAATGAATAGCGTGTCTTGCGAAGTCGCTGAGTATCAGGCGGCCGCTGATAGCCGCTCTTTCCAATAATAAATGATCCCAATGCCCGGTACCGATCCAAAGCATATTTTTTATTTCTGCCATCGCCTGCGGGTGGGAATGTACCAGGGTATTTACAAGCCGGTAGATGGATTCGTCCATATATTCGGCCGTTGCATGCAGTTCGGCATAAAGACCTTTTTTACGCGCCCAATCTGCATTGCGCCACATCGAGGCGTCGATTGCCAGGCTGCTGAAAGCGGCGGTCCCCATCTTTCTCTCGACGGCAGGTCCCACTACAAAAGGTCCAATCCCAATCGACAGCTCGCTCAATTTTATATCCGCCCCTTCCACTGCAATGGCATAATCCGCCGCAGCAGCCAGGCCTACCCCTCCGCCTACGCATTTTCCCTGTATCCGGGCAACAATAAACTTCGGGCATTTACGCATGGCATTGATCAGGTGCGCAAAACCGCTGAAGAAGTGCAGTCCCTGTTGTTCGTCCGTGATCGCCAGCAACTCATCGAACGAGGCTCCGCCACAAAACGCCGTGCTCCCGGCGGAGCGAAGGATGATCACCCGGGTCTCTTCATCATTACCCGCGCCATGGATATGCGCTGCCAACTCTTCCAGTAATCTTGCGGGCAGGGAGTTGCCCTGCGGATGGAAGAACTCTACTGTAGTGACCCCGCTATGTTTTTCGGCTTTTACATATCCTTCTTCTTTGAAATCGCTGGTCATATCGATTGTTTTTATTCTTTTTTTCTGACCAGGGTGAGGACGGTTGCGATGGCTACGCTCTCCCCGGTCTCATTATATACGTCCACATACCATTTGACGATCCCCCTGGGAAGTTCGCCAGGCTCTTTCTGCTCCTGGGATGCGACTTCAGGAGCTGACCGGTTGAGGCCGATCCCGTGAAAGTGACCGTGTCCTGCGAATCCACAAAATCGAGCAGGTTGCCTGCGCTTCCACAGATCAGTTGAAGGGCGCCCGGAGGCAGAATACCTGATGAGACGATCACCCTGACGACCGCTTCCGTAAGATAGGAGGTGGCCGTAGCCGGTTTTACAATGGCCGGAACGCCCGCCAGCAAATTCACAGCAATATTTTCCAGCATCCCCCAGACCGGAAAATTGAATGCATTGATATGGATGGCGACCCCCTCTTTGGGAACGAGGATATGCTGCCCGATAAAAGTGCCGGCTATACCCAGGTTGACAGCCTCTCCGTCGGTGCAAAAAAAGGTGTCCGGGAATTTTCGCCGCAAGGAAGCATAGGAGAAAAGATTGCCGATGCCTCCTTCAATATCGATGAACGAATCGGCCCGGGTAGCTCCCGTCAGGTAGCTGATCCGGTAGAAAAATTCGAGGTGTTCGCGCAAATGCAACGCAAGGGCCCTTAACAGCAGGCCTCTTTGATGGAAGCTCATCGCACGCAAGGCAGGATTGCCTGTTTTTCTTCCATAGTTCAGTATGGCGTCAAAATCGAGTCCCCGGGTGCTGGCCCGTCCGATCTCTTCTCCGTTGACAGCATTATACAGGGGCTGCCCCTCTGCGTCACCGGTGATCCAGTTCCCGGTTATATAATTTCCGAGTGTAATCATACAGCAAACGTTTAGAAACAGAACGAATTTAGTCCTTTGTGCCAGACTGGCATTAAAAAAATTGGTCGTTTTTTGGACTCCTCCCGGCTTATGGAAAATATTTATTCAATAACGGATCGCAGCCCCCATGCGGACTGGGATCTGCTCGAGGCCTATTCCAGGACCGTCACCGGGATCGTAGGAACGGTAGCGGAGGCGGTCGTTCATATACAGGTCCAAAAAGAGGTCCGTCCCAAAGGGTCGCGTCAGCCACAGATCACCACGGGATCGGGCTTCCTTATTTCTTCCGATGGATACCTGGTGACGAATAACCATGTCATTGAGAATGCCAGGGAGATCAAGGTCGCCCTGGCGGATGGCCGCACGATCGGTGCTGAGTTGAAAGGGACGGATCCGTCGACGGATATTGCGGTCTTAAAAATTTATGAGACCGGGCTGAAGCCCTTGCATTTTGCCGATTCCGAGCTCCTTCGTCCCGGGCAGATCGCCATTGCCATCGGCAATCCATTAGGTCTTCAGCATACAGTCACAGCCGGTGTCGTAAGCGCCTTGGGAAGGACGCTGCGGGCGGAAAACGGCCGGCTGATAGACGATGTGATCCAGACGGATGCCTCTCTTAACCCGGGTAATTCCGGCGGTCCGCTGGTCAATTCCATGGGACAGGTGATCGGCGTCAATACGGCCACCATCCTTTCCGCACAGGGTCTCTGTTTTGCCGTCTCCTCCAACCTGGCTGCTTTTGTGGCAGGCAAACTCATTATGGAAGGGAGGGTGAAGCGGGCTTATCTTGGAATTGCCGGACAGTTGGTCAACCTGACAGATCGTATGGTCGCTGCCAATAAGTTGGAAAAACGCACGGGAGTATATGTCTATGAGATAGTGCCCGACCAGCCTGTATACAATCAGGAGTTACGGACAGGGGATATCATCGTCGGTTATGATGAAAGACCGGTAGGTTCGGTGGATGAACTACACAAACAGCTTAATGAAGAATCCATCGGCCGGCGTGCGAGACTGGATCTATTGCGGGGGGGTCGGAAAACGACGATCAATGTGATCCCCGCGGAGATGAAATAAGGCGATCGATCTCTTTGCACAGCGAGTCGAATATTTCATCGACCGTGCCTTCTCCCTTTATAAAGACCACTTTTTCATATTTCCGGTAGTAATCGGCAACGGCTGCCGTCTTCTTCTCATATTCGGCGATCCGTGCGCTGATGATCTCTTCATCGATATCATCACTGCGGCCCGAGGTACGGCCCCTGTTGAGAAGCCTCCCTACCAGTTCCTTCTGGCTGACCTGAAGGGCCAGCACCACGACTATTTCCGTTCCCTTTTGCGTGAGCAGCTTATCCAGGGCCTCCGCCTGTGCGGTGGTGCGGGGAAAGCCGTCGAAAAGGAAGCCATAGGCGCCGGGATTGTTGTCCAATGCAGAGCTGATCATTTCGATCACCACTNNTTATCCATAAAGCTCTTGGCGGCCATCCCAAGCGGAGTCTTGCCGTCAGTCTCGCGACGAAGAATATCTCCTGTGCTCAGGTGCTTCAGTCCATATTTGGAAATAAGCTTTTCCGATTGGGTACCTTTTCCGCTTCCGGGCGGTCCGAATAGAATAATATTGAACATATATCTGGCTAACCTTGTGAGTGGACAAATATAATATACACTACTTACAATTCCTTTAACATTTTAGGCTTAGGTCAAAAAAGCGAATATCCAGTTTAAAATTTGTAACTTTTAAAGGTATATTAAGGCGGCAGACCTGTCCGATCGCTGACAAACCGTCTGAACCAACCCTACCTACATTTGTTGTAATAAATGGATATTATGAACAGATTGACCAGGATTACAGGCATTATACTGATGGCGCTGGCCTTCCAACATTGTACTTATTCGCAAACTTCCAATAAGCTGAAACAAAACATCATGGACACTACAAAAAACGAATCCAACCCGGTCTATTCCCATAGTGATTCCGCAAAAGTCAGCCTCAACAATGAGCAATGGGCAAAGATCCTTCCGAAGGATGTCTTTGCCATAGCCAGGCTGAAAGGCACCGAAAGGCCCGGGAGCAGCCCCTTCGAGCATTCCAAAGAGATAGGCACCTACTATTGTGCCATATGCGGCAACCCCCTGTTCCGGAGCGACACTAAGTTCGAGAGCGGCTGCGGCTGGCCCAGTTTCTATGAGCCCATCAGCAAGGGAAGCATCATTTATACCCCGGATCATACTTATGGCGTGGAGCGCACAGAAGTAGAATGCGGTCGTTGCAAATCACACCTGGGTCATGTTTTCAAAGACGGCCCCCCTCCAACCGGCCTCCGTTATTGCATAAACGGCGTAGTCCTGGATTTTGAGAAGGCCAAGGATGCGGCGAAGAAGTATGATGCGGAGAATAAGACGACCCACTGATAAGTACTGAAGACTTTTATAGGTTTCCGGACCTTGCGCCAATTGCGCAACGCCGCT
>PLXD01000066.1 GCA_003151295.1 Chitinophagaceae bacterium
CAGTCGTTGCATAATCCGGAAATGCAGAAAAATAATCGATATTCTCGCCGTTTATTTCCTTTGCAAAACCACTTACCCAACTTATCTTACCAAAATAAGGTACTTCCTCTTGTGCCATCAAATTTTCAGAAAGCATTGCAGCCAGCAGTATTGCCAACAAACTTTTTAAAGCACCGGCTAAATCAACCCATAAGATTTTCATATTACTGATGTTTTTAAAATTTTCTCAAATATTTTAACTTATAAATTCAAATATTCCGACTTACAAAGTCCAAAATTTTTCAATCTCTTCCAGGCTTCTACCCTGCGTTTCGGGAATCTTTTTCCAGCATAGATAGAAAGCATATGAACTGAATATTGCAAAGACCAAAAATGTAAAAGATATATTCGTTTCGTGAAGCAATAAGGGAAAAAACTGGCCGACAACCCAGTTGGCTATCCACAAACTCATCGTTGATATAGCTACTGCCTCGCTTCTGATATTTGTTGGAAATATTTCCGAGATAACTACCCATGTTACCGAGCCAAAGGAAAATGAAAAGCAGGCAATAAAAAGAAAAACGGGAATTAGTAATAACCACCCACTGGTAATATTTGCAGCAAATAGTATTGAAGCCGCTATCAAAGAAACGACGACTCCTCCGATTCCCCATATTAACAAGGGCTTTCTGCCCAGCTTATCAATAAAATAAATGGCCACAAAAGTGAAGACCATGTTTACAAAACCAATCGTGACCTGTCCTCCTAAAGCATCTCCTAATTTAAAGCCTGCCTTTTCCAATACAGACGGCCCATAATAAATAATGGCATTTATGCCACTAAATTGTGATAACGCAGCTAAAAAAATCCCGATAAATAAGGGTTTTTTCAGATTACCCCTAAAAACATCACCGGGTTTTGTTACACTAGCCTGTATAAATGAATTTCGGATGAGCTTTATTTCTGATTGTGCATGCGCTGCCCCGGATATTTTAAATAATATGCTTTCCGCTTCACGCTCTCTTTTTCTGAAAGCAAGCCAGCGGGGGCTTTCAGGAATTAATAAAACCATCAATAAAAAAATGATAGCCGGAACTATTCCAACTGCAAACATTCCCCGCCAAATTTCTTCTGAAAAGAATAAATGCTTCCATCCGGCAGTTGTTATTATGTGAGAAGATCCTGATTGAATGGAAGAGTTGGAAAAATATGCGACCAGTATGCCGATGGTGATTGCAAGTTGATAATAGGTTACCAGTTTTCCTCTCAAATGCGAAGGCGCGACCTCAGCTATATACATCGGGCATATTACTGATGCTACTCCAATGCCTATCCCGCCTATTAAACGAAAAACAATCAACATAAAAACATCCGGTGAAAATGCACAACCGATTGCCGAAACAGCAAATAAAAATGCAGATAAGAACATAACCTTTTTTCGACCTAAACTATTGCCCAATTTACCGCTTAAAGCAACCCCCGCAATACAGCCTAGCAAGGCGGAACTTACATACCATCCTTCCATTAGTGAACTCATATGATATTGCTTCCCTACCAGGCTGATCGTACCTGAAATAACGGCAGTATCAAACCCAAACAAAAAACCTCCCAACGTTGCAGTTAATGTGATCAACGTTAAAAAGTATATGTTAACAGTTCCCTCTTTTTTCATATCGCAGCTTTATCGTTTTATTAGCGTCTATTAGCGTCTACTAGCGTTATATTAGCGCTCCTTCGCGTTCTTTAGCGTTCATTCGCCTCCCTATCCGCGTCCTTTACATAGGCTATAATTAAGTAAACTCTTTTATTTCCATGACTGCGAACACTATAATTCCCAACAGAGGCCGGTACCACAAATGTTTCGGCATAGTTGAAAGTCTTACTATGATCTCCCGCAATGATGTCGATTGTATCCCCCTCTACCAACATACAGCAATGACATTGACCCTGGGTAGATATAATCTTCTGTCCAGTAAATTCATACCTGTCCACTGTATAAAAATGATCTTCATGTGTTGGAAGTTTTAATCTTCTTCCTTCCTCCCATTCTTCTATGATTTGCGGTTCCGATATCAGGTATTTCTTAACATATTCACCCTTGCGGTCAAAATGAAGATTGTTAAATGCATGTTCAATATTGATAGGCCTGGGTCGTCCGTTAAAGTCACGCCTCAGCCAATCATACATTTTAAAAGTGAAAATATAAGGGGTATTGCTGATCTCTAAAACCATATTGTTCCTCCCTGAAGCATGAACCGTTCCGGCAGGAATAAGAAATAAATCGTGTTTATGGGCCTTCCATTTCTGTACGAATTTTTCCACCTGTATTTCAACGCCATTTTTTTGTGCATCCAGCAACGCTGTCTTAAATTCCCCAGGGTTGATATCCTCTTGAAATCCTAAATAAACAGCAGCTCCCTGTTCACAATCGAGTATGTAATAAGTCTCATCTTGTGTAAAATTCTCTCCGAAATTGTCCTTAATATATTTTGTTCGGGGATGACATTGGAGGCTAAGGTTGCCACCGTTGAATGTATCGAGAAAATCAAATCGAATGGGAAATTCATTTCCAAATCTCCCTGAAGCCCTGCCCAACAACTTTTTATTGTTGTAAAACAACAGGAAGTCGAAAGAAACTTCCATTAAATGATTGTTGCCTTCAATAACGATTCCATTTTCCGGCGTAATTAATTCAAATGACCATGCATAGTTAATCTCATCCTGATTTAAACCCGGAATATGCTTCTTCATCCAATCACCTCCCCAAAGACCAGCTTCGAACCATGGTCTTACACGGAAGGGTTGTTCCAGAACTTTATTTAAATCAATTCGAAAATCATCCCCGTTCATCCACGTTATTTCATTAATTCGTTGCTCGTCTACTATATAATCTGCTTCGAAAAGTAAATGCTCTTTTTGTTTATTTAGTACCGGCCAATCTACAAAATAGGCCCGTTTATACATTTGCTCTTTGGGAAAAGAATCCTCACTCCCAATATTTTTAACACTACCCCGTCTCATCCGATATTGAATTTCATTTTTGGGTGTATCCACATAAACCAGCAGGCCTTTCCAACCGCTTAAAGCAGCACCCGTTCCATAAAGGATACATAGATCAACGGCGGTGTCGGGTAGCAGCATTTTAAATTTCTCTCCATCAAAGAAATCAGCCAATACACCTGTGTATTTTTTCCCGAAAACAGGATCGTCTCCATTTAAATGATCAGCAATCATTGCACTGATCTTTTCAGGCATATGAAGACAGGTATTTATGTCATACCAAAAGACCTTTTTATTTCGAGCATACAGAGCTTGCTGCAGATGCTCCCTGAATACCTCCCATAATACCCCTCCATAACCATCTATAATAATATTTTTTTCATTTCCTATCTTTTCAGCCAATGAATCAAATCCCACATATACAGAATACGCTGACTTGTAAGATGGATAAATATTATAGATGGGGTTGTTGGGTGTAACACTCGTTACCGGTAATAAAGGCTGCGATGTTTTTCTTAGCATTTGAACAACGTCGTTAGACGCTTGTTTGCCGATTTCATCTCCTGCAAAAGAGGCGGCTCCGGTTAAAATACATTCCTCGGTATCGTCGCAATAAACAACATTTAATGAAGGATTCAATGGCTCAAGTTCTTTTATTAATAAGCGGCCAAACAACGAACTTGCCTTTGCTATATTTCCACCAATGATCAATTCATCACATTCAAATTTTATCAACCATGGCAACAGAAAAGTACCAAGGTTTGATCCAAATTGACTAAAGATGGAAAGAGCGATTTCCGAATCGCCTTCTGCAAGTTCTTTAACTGATAGGATGTGGTTACCCGTTCTTTGTTTGTACTCATTCAGAAACCAGCGGGTTGAGAAGTAATCCTCGGCTTTGGCAGATAAAAAATCCTGATCATAAAATGTGCCTGATGCGGGTATTAACTCATGATTTGTCAACAATACGCCATCCTTCATAAATGCCGATCCGAAACCTGTGCCTAGCGTAAGGAATACAGTTCTTTTGCTTTTTAACTGATGCCGATGATAGGTTCCTGTTGCAAAACAATGTGCATCATTTGCGAACGAAAATGGCTTATCATGCAATCCAGTAATGCTTTTCAATGCCTGCAGCACATGAATGCCAAAAATGGATTCAAATTTTCCTCCGACACCGGTAATGGCGCATACCCCTTTCTTATAATTAAACGGCCCGGGGAAAGCCAGCCCAACAGCATCGATGGTTGTTTCTTCCTTCACTATTTCTTTTATACAATTACCAATCGCTTCTAAAATATTGTACGCTGAATCCCGACTGTTGATATCTCTTTTCCGAAAATGCAAAGTTTGCCGCTCCTGCTTGCTGAAATCAATAACGCTTGCAGAAACATGGCTTCCTCCTACATCAATCCCTATTATTTTATTTCCCTTTATCATTTAACCCTTTTTATTCCCCTTTATCATTTAAATTGTTCGTTTTATTTCTATGCTGTACGTAAACCAATCGCTTCGGTAATAGCAGATATTATATTCAATAGGGGTTCTGCCGGAATCTAACACCAATCGCTTTCTTTCCAGTACAGGAGTACCTTTATCAATGTTCATCAGCGCTGCAATTTTTTCATTGGCCGCAACGGCTTTTATTTCTTCCTGTGAATAAACCGGAACGATATGAAATTCATTATCCAGCATTTCATATAACGGTTTGGTAAACTTTTCCTTACCGGATAATCCTATTCTCGGATGGAAGAAAGATTCAAAATAAACCATGGGATTTTTCCCGGTGCTGCGGATACGCTCCACGCAAATCAGGGATACGCCCGGCTGAACCTGGAGACTCCTGGCAACCTCTTTGCCGGCCTTCTTATGGGAAACCTGATGTTTCAGGTCTTTAAAGGGAATCCCCTTTTCTTCCATTTCGTGGGTGAAACTATACCAGCTGCCCAGATCGGTGGTAATCCTTTTCTTCTTCACCACCGTGCCCTTTCTCTTCTTCCGTTCAAGCAGTCCGTCATTGACCATATTGTGGAAAGCCTGCCGGAGCGTATTGCGGGATATGCCCCAGCGCCTGGCCAGATCCGTTTCCTTGGGGAAGGTATCCCCTTCCTTGAAATGTTTATCCGATATCAGCTTGCGCAACTGTTCCTCGGCTTGCCGGTGGAGCGGCATTTTACTGTCGTGATTCAAAAGGGGGATTATGTTCATATGTTCAAACATAATGAAATTTATCCGGATTTTCAATGATTATCGGAACATCCGGGACAGGACTTTCTCAGTCCATATACCCCTTCTCGATGAGTTCGATAAATGTCAGCAGTGCCCCCCAGTGATAAAATCCGTCGGCGCTGTTCACGTCGCCTCCTTCCCCGCTTACCGAATTATAGTTTTCATAGACCCCGCCATCTTTCTTCCAGTTCTTCAGGAGCAATGCCTTCGACTTGGCGATTAAATCCAGCCTGGCGGCCTGCACGGGATAGTTCCGCATGCCCATGTAGACCAGGAAATTCATCGGTCCCCAGATCCTTCCCCGCCAGTAGTCATTGTCGGCAAAGGCCGGATCCTTCCGGGAAATGGAGGGGATGACGAATTCCCCGTAAAATTCATCCGGGTTGAAATAATGTTCTTTCAGCATTCTTTCCGCCTGTTTTTCCGAACAGGCTTTCGCCAGCAGGGGATAAAAATTTGTCGGTGACAGGCGGTGGCTTATCTGCCCGTTGTCCAGGCGTTTGTTTAAGAAAATCCCCGTTTTTTCATCCCATAAACCGGCCAGTTGCCTGTTATAATAGGAAGCCCTTTTTCCTAGTTCCTTTGCTTCGTCTTTTTTTCCCAGGATCGTCGAGATGGTTGCCAAAGAATGGCAATCCATGATATACAGGCTCATTAAACCGACATCCGCGAGTTCCATGAGATGGGTCCGTGGATTGAAGTTCAGGGAATCGTACATGGGTGAATTATCTAGCCCGGATTCCAGCTTTGCCGCTTCCAGGTTATTGATGTCCGCCCCCTCTTCCGTCTTTTTTAAAGAATCGGGAAGGGGATCGGATCCCCAGCAAAGATAGCCGTCCATATCCCTGTTCTTCGCCCACCAGCGGTTCCAGGAAAGCAGCTCTTCATAGACTTCCTCCAAAAACCATTTCTCTTTGTATTTATTATAAATCCAGAGGATGACCGAGCTGCCCACGGGGGGTTGTGACCGGTCCCAGGAGGTATTCCCGAACGGTGCCTGGTAGTTCGGTATAAATCCTTGGGGCGTAATGGCTTTGGTAATTTCAATGGCGTTCGCATAGGCCAGGTTCTTATCGAAGAGGGAAAGCATATAACTCGCGAAATAAGTATCCCAATCAAACAGGACGAATCCGCCCCAGCCATTGCTCCAATTCCGGCTAACCGGGGTAATGACCCGGTGATTCGGGGCATCGTACAGGGTGTTCCAGGCCAGGATCGTTTGCATCGCTTTATACGGGGCGGCCAACTCCCCGTAACGGTCTATTTGTTGCTGCAGCTCCGCACGGCGCCTTTCCATCAGGGATTTTATGGCTGCCAGCGTGCGGGTCTTTCCCGTATAAAGGCCGAGTTCCCCCTCCAGCGAAAACGTGAGATGGGGAGCCGTAGTGACGGCATAGGCGTCTTTAAGATCGGATGCGGTGGCATGTACCCGGATCGTATCCCCGTGAAAAATGCCATACAACGTTTGGTTGTTCATTCCGAGCCATNNCCACGACCAGGTAGGTCTTCGTGCTTTTCTGGGGCGTTACCAGGATCACTTCATCCGCTCCGTCGGTGGCGGACTGGATGGAAAAATCTTCTCCCTTATAGGTCAGCATCAGGCTGGTGTAGGTGCCGTCATCCGAACGGATACCGGGCAGGAGCGTTTCGGGTCTCTTTTGGATGGCGGACGCCTTGAAAGTTTCTTTTAAATAGTCCGGGTCCCCGGGTCGCGTCAAACAGAGGTTGATGGAAAAGGCTTCGGGAAGTCGCACAAAACTTGTGAAGCTATTGTTATACCAGGTATTCCAGCCGCTGCCCAGCTTGTTTTGCAGATCCCGGTACTCCTGCGTTTTAATCGTCCGGGGAACGGATTGAGCAGTCATTCCCATTGGAAAAAACACCAGCAAGGCAGGGAGGAAACAAATCAGGATGGAGAACCGGATATAGAAGGGGTGTTTTTTCATTATGGTTTAATTAGAAAGGCAATTTATTATTATTTGATCATACCGGGTGAAGGAATTATGCTAATTTACAAGCCATGAAAACAGCCGAAAAACTAATCACCAAGGCTTCCGGCAAACAGGTTCACACAGAGTTCGAGGTTTTGATAATAATAGATTTTGTCTATCATCGTATCAAACTCCTTCTTGTTCTCGGAGTGAACCGTCTAGTTGATTCGACTAAAAATGCAGAGCAGCTTCCGGAAAGGATAAAGAAGGATCAAGGGCTATCCATGACCGTGGCTAAATTAGCATATATTTTTAACAAAAAAATTCGATAACTTGCCGGAAATCTCCTGAAACACATGATCACTTCCACGCTATCGCAATTACACTGGTATAAGATCATCAGCCCGAACTTCGCCAAAGCCATCGATTTCGCGCTGAACACCGATTTCTCCGTCCTGGAAACGGGGCCTTATACTATCGACGGTGAAAATGTCTTCGCCATGATCAATGAATATACCACCCGGCCCGTCGAAGATTGCGAATGGGAAAGTCACCTGAAATACGCCGATATCCAGATAATGATCACGGGGATCGAAAATTTCGGCTATACGCCGCTCGCGGGCCAGGAGCCGGTCGCGGCCTATCATTCGGCCAACGATGTGGTCTTTTATGAGATCCCGGAGGAAGAATCGAGCTATATCACCCTCTATCCCGGGCAGTTCATCATCTTCTTCCCATCGGATATCCACCAGCCCGAAGTGTTTAGCGGCTCGCCCCTGCAGGTACGCAAACTGGTCATCAAAGTGAAAGTATAAGCCCCGGGTCATCCGGGCATGGCGCTGCAGGTCGCAGCCAGCTTCCCATCCGCCCGCCAGGTCATTTGCAAAACCAGCCTTCCCGGACAGCACTTCCGTCCCTTATGAAAAGCAAGTTTTTCTCGACGCCTTCTCCCCTAACGACCTGGTACACTGGACGCGCCACGCCCATATTCTCTATACGCAAAGAGTGTCCTGGGCCAAAAAAACTCCTTCGCAGAAAAAAAATTTTGCAGGGAAAGGAAACGTCGCTACTTTTGCTAACGCTGTTAGGTTAATCTATGGGTGTTAGCTGAAAAATCGAATTATGAGCAGAGTAGAACGCAAACAGAGGCAGAAGACAGAAGTCAGGGCCGCCATCCACCAGGCAGCCTGGCAGANNATCGATCCGGAAGATCGCAGATGCCATCGAATACAGCATCCCCGTGATCTACGATCATTTTGAGAACAAGGAAGCCATCCTCTTCGAATTTTCCAAAGAAGGCTTCCAGCTTTTGTCGAAAAAAGTGGAAGCTGCCAAAAAGAAACATGCTGATCCCTGCGAAGCGCTGGAAGCAATGGCAAAAGCCTACTGGAGCTTTGCCATCAATAACGAAGAATATTACCAACTCATGTATGGGCTGGGAATGCCATCCTGTGAGGTAGACAGAGAGAAGGCCGATTGCGTGTGCTATGACGCCCTGATGCTGGAGACCGTTCGTGAGATCATTGCCAAAAGCAAGAACCCTCATGCCGATTACAAGCTCAAGTATTATACGCTCTGGTCTATTCTTCATGGCCTGATAGCCATCAACAGGATGAAAAATTCGCCAACCTCCAATACTATGAACCAACTGATTTTAAAAGATGCGATAAACAGTTTCATACTTGCCCTGAAAGGATGATCCTTGCTGTTCCTTACGATTGCATTACCGATTGCACAAGCTATTTTAATAACTGATTTGTATAAACGAATTGTACACCCACACCTATTCGGACCGACATACGATTGCGACAACCGATTGCTCCATAAATAATGATCAGTATTTGATCAATACATATTGATCAGTAAGAATACCCGATAATGTTATCTAATCATTAACTGTCAGAAAAAATATATTAGCCCGTGAACTATTTACAACTAACCTTGTTCTTAAACGGACCAAATTAAAAGGTCGAAAAAAATATTGCGAAAAATTAAAACTAACCGCTTATGATAGCATTAAAATCACATCCGAAAAAGTTCAGCAACATCCGGATTTAATCAGCAAGCACTTAATTAAAACTTAGCAAGCAAAAAAAATACTTAAATATGAGAACGTTAAGAAACGCCGTTTATCAACAACGGAACATACTATTCCTTTCCCTGATCGCAGCCCTTGCATTATATGGTTGTAGCAATACAGAAGGCAATCCCGGCGCGGGCGCAATGACGATGCCCCCGCCTTCCTTGCCTGTCATCAGCATCAACAACACGCCCGCCACCACTTACCAGGAGTTCACCGCCTCCGTAGAGGGAACTAAAAATATAGATATCCGTCCGCAGGTGGATGGATACCTGGATAAGATCTATGTGGACGAAGGCGCCTTTGTAAAAAAAGGACAGCCCTTGTTCAAAATAAATTCCCGCCCTTACGAAGAACAACTGAATAATGCCAAAGCCACGATCCTGGCGGCAAAGGCCAACCTGTCGAACGCAGCAATCAATGTGAGCAAGCTGGAACCCCTGGTCAAAAACAACGTAGTATCCGATGTACAACTGAGATCCGCGCAGGCAGCCTATGACGCCGCTAAAGCCAGCGTCGAACAGGCAGAAGCATCCGCAAGCAATGCACGGATCAGCCTCGGATACGCCCTGATCTCAGCACCGTTTGACGGCTATATCGGGAGGATCCCTTTCAAGATCGGAAGCCTGGTCGGAAGGAACGATGCACAACCAATGACCGTCGTTTCGGAAATTAAGGAAGTCTATGTCTACTTCTCCATGAGTGAAGGAGATTTCCTGAATTTCACTACCCATGCTAACGGCAAGACCATCGAAGAGAAGATCCATGGGATCCCCCCGGTGGAATTACAACTGGCGGATAAAAGCATCTATCAGGCAAAAGGAAAGATCGAGCTTGTAGAAGGACAGTTCGATAAATCCACGGGCACGATCAGTTTCCGCGCAGTGTTTCCCAATGCAGGCGGTTTGTTGCGCTCAGGCAGCACCGGCAGGGTCCGTATTCCCCGGGTTAACTCCGATGTCATGGCCGTCCCGCAGCAGGCCACCTACGATTTGCAGGACAAAGTGTATGTATTCACGGTAAACGATTCGAATAAAGTCACCCCTAAACCCATCGGTATTGTCGGTCAAACGACTGCCTATTATCTCGTCAACAAAGGCCTGAAGCCGGGAGATAAGATCGTATTCGCAGGCATGGACCGTTTACAGGATGGCACGCTGATCAATCCGCAGGTTTTGTCTGCAGATAGTCTGCTGAAGGCATTACCCTTGTAGGTTGAGGACAGGGTCAGCCCATTCATCTCTATTAACAAAGAACATTTTATGCTTAAGAAATTCATAGAAAGGCCGGTGTTATCAACGGTCGTATCCATCATTTTGCTTTTACTGGGCGGTTTATCCATTTTCACGTTGCCTATCACCCTGTTTCCAGACATCGCCCCACCCAGCGTGCTGGTGACAGCCAGCTATCCCGGTGCCAACGCGGAGGTAGTCGCACGATCGGTAGCCACCCCGCTCGAAGAGTCCATCAATGGCGTGGAGAACATGACATACATGACCTCCAATTCCAGCAATGACGGAAGTATGTCCCTCACCGTTTATTTCAAACAAGGGACCAACCCCGATATTGCTGCCGTCAACGTGCAGAACAGGGTAGCCAAGGCTACCAGCCAGATTCCCCAGGAAGTCATACAGGCGGGTATTTCCACTCAAAAACAGCAGAATAGCATCATCATGTTCATCGGCGTCAACTCAAAGGACAGCGCCTATGATGAAACCTTCCTGCAAAATTATATTAAGATCAACCTGGTCCCTAAGCTGCAACGTATACCCGGGGTAGGCGATGCCCAGCCTTTCGGAACCAAGGACTACTCCATGCGTATCTGGCTGAAACCGGATCGCCTCGTGGCCTACAATCTTTCGCCCATAGAGGTCACCGATGCCATCAAGGACCAGAGTCTCGAAGCGGCTCCCGGGCGCCTGGGACAGAACAGTAAAGAGGTCTTCGAGTATGTGTTGAAATATAAGGGCAAATTGAATAAGAACGAGGATTTCGAAAATGTCATTATCAAATCCAATTCCGACGGCTCCGTCATCCGGCTGAAAGACGTGGCCCGCGTGGAATTTGGCTCCTACACCTATTCTTCGAACAGCAAACTGAACGGGTATCCGACCAGCGGGGTAGCGGTCTTCCAGGTTGCCGGCTCCAATGCCAATGATATCCTTACGGAAGCTCAGAAGTTGGTTAAGAAGTTCACCGCCGAGTTGCCGAAAGGACTGGGTACTACGATCATGTATAACTCTAAAGAGTTCCTGGATGCCTCTATCGAACAGGTGATCCATACCCTGGTAGAAGCCTTTATCCTGGTGTTCATCGTCGTGTTCATATTCCTCCAGGATTTCCGGTCCACCCTGATCCCGGCTATCGCCGTTCCTGTGGCTATCATTGGAACTTTTTTCTTTCTCCAGCTGTTCGGCTTCACCATCAACCTGCTGACCCTGTTCGCCCTGGTGCTGGCAATCGGTATCGTCGTGGATGATGCGATCGTAGTGGTAGAGGCGGTGCATTCCAAGATGGAAACCACGGGTCTTCCTGCCAGAGAGGCCACGATCACTTCGATGAATGAGATCTCGGGCGCCATTATATCCATTACACTGGTGATGGCGGCGGTTTTCATTCCCGTTGGCTTCATGCAAGGTCCGGCGGGTGTATTTTACCGCCAGTTCGCCTTTACCCTGGCTATCGCCATCCTGATATCCGCGGTCAATGCGCTGACGCTAAGTCCGGCCTTATGCGCCCTGTTCCTGAAAAATAACCATGCGGAAGGTCAGCACGCCCCGAAAGGTTTCGCCGATCGTTTCTTCGCAGCCTTCAACAATGGCTTCCGGGCAATGACTCAGAAATACCTGCAAAGCCTCCGGTTCCTGTTCCGTCGCAGGTGGATAGCTATCGGCGGACTGATCATCATTACCCTCGTCTCTTACCTGATGATGCAAAATACGCCCAGTGGCTTCATCCCGACGGAAGATCAGGGCTTCCTGCTCTATGCCGTCAATACCCCTCCCGGTAGTTCGTTGGACAAGACGCATAAAGCCATGGAAGAGATCGACAGCATTATCAAGAACGATCCGATCTCGAACAACCGGTATAGTGTGGAAGGATTGAACTTTATTACCAATGCCAATGCCGCTCCCTACGGAGCCGGTTTCGTCCGCATGAAACCTTACGATGAGCGGGGTCCGATAAAAGATATGGGCGCCATCACCAGCGCCATGACGATGAAGATAGCCAGCCAGGTGAAGGATGCACACGCTTTCTTCTTCACCTTCCCCACCATTCAGGGTTTCGGGAACGTCGCCGGCTTCGAATTCATGCTCCAGGATCAGACCAACGGCTCGCTGGACAAGCTGGCATCCACGGCCTATTCCTTTATCGGCGCCCTGATGCAACGCAAAGAGATCGCCTATGCCTTCACTACTTTTGCCTCCGGTAATCCGCAGTATATGATGGAAGTGGACGATAACAAAGCCAAACAGCTCAATGTCTCCATCAGCGATCTGATGAAGACGGTGCAGATCTATTACGGTAGCAGCTTTGTGAGTGATTTCAACCGGTTTGGAAAATATTACCGGGTAATGGCCCAGGCGGATGTCCCTTACCGGGCCAATGCCGCCTCCCTGGATGGTATTTACGTTAAGAGTACCCTGGGGCAGATGGTGCCCGTCAACCAACTCATTACATTGAAGCGCGTATACGGCCCCGAGACGGTAACCCGTAACAACCTGTATAATGCGGTGACCATTAATGGAGTTCCTAAGCCAGGTTACAGCACCGGCGATGCCATCAAAGCCATTGAAGAGACCGCCGCCAAAGTATTGCCCCGGGGTTATGGTTACGAATGGACGGGCATGACAAGAGAAGAGAAGAAGTCGGGCTCGCAGATCATTTTCATCTTTATCCTGAGCCTGGTGTTCGTGTATTTCCTGCTGTCCGCGCAGTATGAAAGTTATATTCTGCCCTTCGCCATTGTGTTAACCATTCCGGTGGGTGTATTCGGAGTATTTGCTTTCCTCCAACTATTCGGCGTGGATAATAACATTTATGTGCAGGNNATGGGACTACTCGCAAAAAATGCGATCCTGATCGTTGAATATGCCGTGCAACGCCGCAAGGCAGGAATGGAACTGATGGCTGCCGCACTGGAAGCATCGCAGTTACGTCTCCGCCCGATCCTGATGACTTCTTTTGCCTTTATCGTGGGACTGCTGCCCTTGCTCCGGGCGAAAGGCGCTTCGGCCCTGGGAGATCGTTCCATCGGAACCGGCGCGGTAGGCGGTATGCTTACCGGGGTATTGCTGGGTGTATTCGTCATCCCCGTTTTGTTTGTGATCTTCCAATACCTGCAGGAAAAAGTAAGCGAAAAGAAACCTGTTGTGAGTTTATTGGACAATACACAACCGGTAATAATCGCCCATGCGTAAAGGAGGTATTAATCTATCAGTAACGATCATCAATAGCTGATCATCAATCATATAATCATGACCGCTTTCAAAAATAAATATTTCTATCTGTTATTATCCGGACTCCTGCTGGGCCTCAGCGCCTGCCGGGTGGGACGGAACTATGAACGGCCTTCCGTCCCGCTCCCTGCACAATTTACCGGAGTCACGACAGGGGATACCCTCAGCATTGCTGAGACGGGCTGGAAACAATTTTTTACCGATCCGGTCCTTCAAGCGCTGATCGACTCGGCGCTGAAGGGTAATTATGGGCTCCAGACGGCCCTTAGCCGGATTGATGCCTCGGGGCAGCAGGTGAAACAGGCAAAGGCTGCTTTTCTACCCAGGGTCAGCGCGCAGATCGGGGCAAATACCTCCGTATATCGTGAGAATAGTCTCAATGGGATCAGCTACAACGCCTTCCTAGGTGCGGATCATATCGAGGATTATTCCGTGGATGTGAACCTCTCCTGGGAAGCGGATGTCTGGGGAAGGATCCGCAGGCAAAAAGAAGCAGCCCTCGATCATTACCTCCAAAGCTATGAAGCGGCCAGGCTGGTTCAGACGACCCTGGTAGCCGATGTGGCACAGGGTTATTATAACCTGCTGATGCTGGATGCGCAATTGACGATCGCCCGGCAGAATGTGGCCCTGGGGGACAGTATCCTCCAGATCACCCGTCTGCAGAAGACGGCCGGGGACGTGACCGAACTGGCGGTAGAGCAAGCAGACGTGCAGAAACAGGCGGCGGCTTTGCTGATACCCCAACTGGAACAGGGCATACAGATCCAGGAAAACGCCTTGCGTATCCTGACGGGCGCGCTCCCCGGTCCAATTTCCAGGGATGCCGATATCAATGCGATCCCCCTTCCGGATCATCTGGATGCAGGGTTACCGGCCACCTTGCTCAGCAAGCGTCCGGATGTACGCAGCGCCGAACTGGAATTGATGGCTGCCAATGCTCAGGTAGGATCCGCCCAGGCCAATATGTATCCCATGCTGAATATTACCGCAGGGGGCGGCCTGGATGCCTTCAAAGCCAGTAACTGGTTCAATATTCCGAACTCTTTATTCGGGCTGGTAGGGGGCACGATCCTGCAACCGATCCTGCAGGGACGCCAGCTGAAGACACAGTTTGAAGTAGCGAAGATCACCCGGGAACAAGCCGTTATCGCCTTTAGGCAGTCCGTGCTGAATGCCGTAGGAGAAGTATCGAATGCCCTGGTAGCCAACACTAAGTTGAAGGAACAGGAACAGATCGCCGATTACCGGTTACATACCCTCCGGCATGCCATCGATCATGCACAGCTCTTGTACAAGAGCGGCGTCGCCAATTACCTGGAAGTGATCACGGCGCAGGGTAATCTCCTGCAAAGTCAACTGGATTTCGCCAATATCAAACGCCAGCAGTTATCCGCTGTTGTAGAATTATACCGCTCCGTAGGCGGCGGAACGAAATAAAAAGGTTATAATACTTTAGCATCAGACTTATAAGGTTCAGGAAGAGGGTGTCTCCTATGTTTGCAAAACAGAGACACCCTCTTTATTTATTAGATAAATTCCCTTTGCCCTACCTTTGTAAGAATGACAGATCCTGAAAAAATCCTCTTCAAGAACAGGCTGAAACAGGTCGGCTTGTCTATTATTCAAGAACGCATCAACGCCGCTAAAAAGGCCATCGATGAAGCACAGGAGGCCGCCAACCAGGAAGAGAAAAGCTCGGCCGGAGATAAGTATGAGACGGGCCGGGCCATGGGCCATCTGCAAAAGGATATGCATAGCCGGCAAATGGCCGAACACTTAAAAGAACTGGGGGCACTGCATTCCGTAACCGTTGATATCCCTTATACCACGGCCACCACCGGCGCCTTCGTGCGATGTGCGGGGGCTTCTTTCTTTATTTCCGCAGGCCTGGGCAAACAGGTGATCGATGGACAGCAAATCTTTTTTCTCTCGCCCAAGGCCCCGCTTGCCAGGAACCTGGAACATAAAAAAGTAAATGAATATTTCCTGTTTAACGGAAAACCCATCATTATTGAAGAGCTCTATTAATTCGTTCCTTCCATGAAAGACGTTCTCGGACAGGCAATATCGGATTATCATCACCAACAGCTGAAAGGCAAGCTCTGGGTAAACAACAAATACGGACTCCGCGAAGAAATGCCTGTCGATGTCTATTTCAGGGAAGCGGACGAGATGCCTGAGCTCGAATGGATCGCCCTGCAAAAGTGCAAAGGCCGTATCTTAGATATCGGGGCCGGAGCCGGAAGTCATGCCCTGATGCTTCAAAAAATGGGATTGGATATCACCGCCCTGGAGATATCCGCGCTATCTGCGGAAACAATGCGACTACGGGGCGTTAAGCAGATCATACGGGAAGATTTCTTTTCCTTCGCAGGAGCTTTCATGGATGAAGGAACTTCTGCGAAAGAACCCCGGATCGAAGGAGCTTCCGCGCAAAAAGACGGATTCGACACCCTGCTGCTGCTTATGAACGGGATCGGACTGGCGGGTACCCTGGATGGCCTGCGGAGATTCCTGCAACACGCGCGTAAACTGCTCCGCCCCGGAGGACAACTACTCTTCGATTCTTCCGATATCGCTTACTTATACAAGAGAAAGAAGCGGCCCGCAGAAAACTACTATGGCGAGATACAATACCAATACGAATATAATAAACAGAAANNGTTATTCATCGATAAAATGACGCTTACGGAAACGGCTTCATTGGAAGGATGGTCGACTGAAATACTTTTCGAAGATTCTTCCGACCAGTTCCTTGTCCGGTGCAGGACTCATTCCGCTTCATAGTCCGGGCCTTCATGCTTCTTTTCATCCAAATCGCCTTCCCTCTCTTCTTCACCGTCTCCGCCCTCTCCATCCTCTCCGCCCTCTTCAACGGGAAGGCTCATCCTAACGACAGGTTCAACACCGATCTCCGGCAATACCGTTTGGATCGCGGCCTCCGTCTGTATTGCGGTTTCCGGAAGGGATTCCACCGATCTTAGCTTGCGGGTGATCGCCTTGGTGCGTTTGCCCAACAATTCATCGAGGGTATCTCCCGCATTGTGAATATTTTTCTGCGCCTTTTCAAGCAGGCCGCCGAATTTTTTAAATTCCGTCTTCACAGCGGCCAGCACTCGCCAGACCTCGCTGCTGCGCTGTTGCAGGGCCAGGGTCCGGAAGCCCATCTGCAGGCTATTCAGATAGGCCGCCAGCGTGGTAGGGCCTGCGACGGCCACTTTGTATTCCTGCTGCAATTGATCCACCAGCCCCGATCTCCGGATGACTTCGGAATAAATGCCCTCAAAAGGCAAGAACAAGACGGCAAAATCGGTCGTGTGCGGGGGAGCGATATATTTGTTCCTGATATCGCGGGCCATTTTCCGGATCGTACTCTCCAGGTTCTTCACGGCTTGTTCTATTTCATCCGGGCTACCCTTCTCATAGGCATTCAAAAGATGCTCATACACATCTTTCGGGAACTTGGCATCGACCGGCAAATACACAAAGGACTGCCCTTCCTCATCCCTGCCCGGGAATTTAATAGCGAACTCGACCGCCTCCAGACTGCCGGGTTTGGTCCGCACATTGGTATCGTACTGTCCGGGAGCCAGCATCTGCTCCAGCAACATGGCCAACTGGACCTCGCCCATACCGCCCCGTATCTTTACATTGTTAAGCACTTTTTTTAAGCCCCCTACATCAATGGCAAGGGTCTGCATTTCACCCAGGCCCTTCTGGACTTCGATCAATTGCTTTCCCACAGTCTCAAAACTCTGGCCCAGCCGTTCACTCAGCGTTTTCTGAAGCTTCTCTTCCACATTGGCACGTATTTCTTCCAGTTTCTTTTCCGTCGCCTCGACCAGCTTCGATTGCCTGTCCTCCAACCGTCCGAATTTCTCCCGCTGAAGACCGTTGAAGGATTCGATGTTCCGATCGAAAGATTCCCGCATCTGCCGGCTGTCCTCCTTGGCCTGCCCGTTCAAAGCAGTCAGCTTCTCTTCCAGCCTGTTAATTATTTTTTCAAGCTGATCGGCCGTTTTTGCGGTCAGCTCCTTCTGCTCGCGGGTAAGCGCTTCCAACTTCCCTCCCTGCTCCAGGGCCAGCGCCCTGAGACCGGAAGCAAGAATTCCGATCAGCTCGGACCTGAATTCCCTGAGCCCACCACTCAACTCGATGCGGTTCTCCTTC